>NZ_JBUZOU010000012.1:0-147474 GCF_055326765.1 Pleionea sp. WD8-19
CGAGGTACAGGTTTCATCGTTATCTGCAATTAAACAGACTCTAGACTCTTGTATTTGCCCGGCTAATGGAAACGTTTGATGAAAATCGGTGACGGCTCGAGTACCATCAGGATTATCAACGACTACACTATGAAAACCCTGAAATCCTCGACCTTGGGCGTGGTAGCGCGCATCACGATATTGATACTCAGTGATGTTTTGACCACCAATACCATCCGACTGTTTAAATTGACTCACCACCGTCATAGTGTTACTGAAATTAAAATACGGTGGATTGGCACCACTGCGATCCGTTAACACATACAATGCACGGCCGTCTGAATGTGAATGCGTTAACGGCTGGTAATGCCACTCACTGCTAATATTTAAGCCATTTGTAACCTTTGTGATACTGTCGTTATTTTGATACGCAAGCTGATAAACGAATAAATCGTGAGGTGTTTCAGTATTTGTGCGTGTACCGTCATCTTCATAACCAATGCCGGTAACTATTTCGAGAACGCCATCACCATTAACATCCAGCAGTTTTGTGTTTTGAAGCGCTGCCACCAGTTGAGTTTCGCCAATGTTAGCGACTTCAAAACTCAAGCTACCGTTATGAAAACGGGTTAAATGAATTTCGTATTTCCAGGTATCGTATTTGTGCGGAATGCGATCGCGTCCCATGCCGTCGTCTTCGTTCGCCATCGGATCAATAGGACACACCACACCGGGAGGTAGTCCCGTCTGGCACATGGCCCAAGCACGACGATTGACCGGCACAATCCAGTCGTTAATACCGTCGCCATCAAAGTCTATTTGACGAATGCGATTGGCCAGCGATTGTTCTTTGCGTGCTTCCTCGTTGTAAATTTTTCGGTAAACCGGCTCCGCGATATTGGTATCCACTCCGGGAGCAAAACTGCCATTGCCTTGGTTTATGAAAAGTTTCCAAGTGTAATTGGTCGACTGAGATTGATACGACAAAATGAGCAAATCCGTCAACCCATCGCCATTTACATCCATCCATTGCTGCATGCCGGGACGATAGTTGCGATTTACCAGCGACAGAGCCACCGACAGTTGAGTAAAACTGTGATCGGCGTTTTGTCGATACCAAACCACACTGGTGCTGTAAGCACCAAGGCGGACCAAATCCAAACGACCGTCGCCATTGAAATCCATCACTTGAAACTCAGTGGCACTGGCGTTAGCGGCCGACATGACGTTGCCATTGACTAAATTGAATTGAGGGGCGCTGGGATTACCATTGTGCAAATAAAGCTTGAAATACAAGTTTTTATCACCGCCGCTACAATTCACAATGGGCGTTCCGGAATTGTCCGGGTTGGGCGGTAAATCACTTTGGGTGCATGCGTAGCGATTAGGTACTAAGAGATCCGTGTAACCATCGCCGTTGAAATCCCCCGTGTGTCCTTGACAAAAAACAAACGTACCGTACGCATCGCGTGTGTTGTAACAGGTTGCATCAATACCGGTATTAAACACTTCAACAACTTGATTGTTTTCCCAACCAAACAATACGAGTTCTCCAGCATCGTTAGCTCGAATAAACTCGGCTTTTCCATCCAGGTTGTAATCGACAAATTGATTGCCAAATTGAGCGGTTAAAGCCATTCCGCCATCATTACTTGTGTTAGTGCTTGGGTTGATCCACTGACCCATTGACGTGATGAAGAATTTTCCATCGCGGTGCAAATCCAAGCCTCCATCGCCATCTAAATCTTTACTTTGATCCAGAGACCAAAAACTGAACTCGCCTGATTTCTTATCGTTTCCATACTTACCATTTAAAGTGCCTACGGAGTGTTGATTGCTGGTTAATTTGGTAAATACGCGCTCCGATTCTTGCCAGTCAATTTCTGTTATCGGCAAGCAAATTTTTGAACCGGTAACATAGGAGCATTCTTGCGCACTACGTAATAAACTTCGCTGAGTAACTCCGCTTTGCGAGCCATAACCCAATTCATAACTTCGTACACGTTCAATGTTGTTAATAAAGGTTTCGATAACTTTTAAGCGTTGGGTGCTTTCTTTTTTACCACCTGCCAAGTAAGACACACTGGCATCAGGACGTGATTCGTAAGTAAAAGAAACTTTTCGATCTCCATTATTATTACTATCACCGGTATAGAGTATATTATCTAAAAGCCACTCACCCGCACCGTATTCGCTGTAATTTAACAGCATGGAGTTGCCTGAAGGGTCTTCTACTTTTGCTAATGCCCAAGTGAGTACTTCGACGCGTCCTTCAGCGATATGTCGAGCATTATTACTTGCGGATGATGTACCTCCGTAATAACTTATTCGCCCCGCTTTATCCCGAGCAATAAAGTAACTGGAGGAAGAATTAAGATTAAAGTGTTGAGTGACCTTAATAAACGAATCGAGTTCTGTGCGATATACAGCATCGTTTTGACCATATGTTCCGCTGATAACAATTAAACGCTGTCCATTTAAGCATAAGCGATCTTCATCTGTGTACGTGATGTTGAGACGTACTTTATCTTGAGCGTAAGTTTTTCCACATCGATGGATCGATCCTCCCGCAGTTAAGTTCCAACCAACACCTGCAACACCATTACCACTCCGAGACGAATAGTCTAACGATATTGAAGGCTGCATCCCATTACGACCTGGCGGAATAGCAATAGGAATGGTGTAGGTGGCAGCCCCACCGGAAACACTCGCTTGCCCCTCCAGTGCGCCCACAATGTCGGATTGAATAGGCAATGAATTAACCAGGGTATTATTTTTTATGGTTGAAGGTAATGAGCTCGCATACTCTGGAGCGGCAGTAACATTAACAACAAAAGTTGAGCTGGTTACATCGGAACCATCGCTAGCATTAACCGTTACCAAAACCTTTCCATATTTATAGGCATTCGATCCTACTTTAACGGTTCGTTGACTTCCGCTTCCTCCAAATGAAATGAGATTGACTGGAATAACGGATGTGTCGCTGGATTGGGCAGTTAACGTAATTGACGCCACATCGTTATCAATATCATTAAGTGTAAAAGCAAGATTTCCAGTATTTTTACCTCCGTAAATTTCTTGATCCGGTATAGCCGAAATAACGGGCTTATCGTTAACGGCATTTACTGTAACCACAAAACTCTCGTAGCTAGGTAAATAACCATCGGACACTGCCACTGTAATGGTCGCACTGCCCGACTGATTGGCGACAGGCTTAAAATACACCACCCGATTTGCACCACTGCCACCAAAACTGATGTTACCGGTTGGGATCAAACTCTTATTGCTCGAAGCTTTCGATAAGGTTAACGAACTGGCGCTGGTTTCCACATCACCAATGGTGAAGCTGGCGCTTTGCTGGCCGGCGTCTTCATTGATGGTTCGATTGCCGATGTTGGAAATGGTCGGTTGATCATTAACGGCATTCACCGTGACCACAAAACTGTCACTGCGCGTTTTATTGCCATCTGACACAGTCACTGTAATAGTTGCACTGCCCGACTGATCCGCAGCTGGCGTAAAATACACCACCCGATTTGCACCACTGCCACCAAAACTGATGTTACCGGTTGGGAACAAACTCGTGTTACTTGACGCTTTCGATAAGGTTAACGAACTGGCGCTGGTTTCCACATCACCAATGGTGAAGCTGGCGCTTTGTTGTCCGGCGTCTTCATTAATGGTTCGATTGCCGATGTTGGAAATGGTCGGTTGATCATTAACCGCATTCACCGTGACCACAAAACTGTCACTGCGCGTTTTATTGCCATCGGACACCGTCACTGTAATGGTTGCACTGCCCGACTGATCCGCAGCTGGCGTAAAATACACCACTCGGTTAGCGCCACTGCCACCAAAACTGATGTTACCGGTTGGGATCAAACTCGTGTTGCTAGAAGCTTTCGATAAGGTTAACGAACTGGCGCTGGTTTCCACATCACCAATGGTGAAGCTGGCGCTTTGTTGTCCGGCGTCTTCATTAATGGTTCGATTGCCGATGTTGGAAATGGTCGGTTGATCATTAACGGCATTCACCGTGACCACAAAACTGTCACTGCGCGTTTTATTGCCATCGGACACCGTCACTGTAATGGTCGCACTGCCCGACTGATCCGCAGCTGGCGTAAAATACACCACCCGATTTGCACCACTGCCACCAAAACTGATGTTACCGGTTGGGAACAAACTTGTGTTGCTTGACGCTTTCGATAAGGTTAACGAACTGGCGCTGGTTTCCACATCGCCAATGGTAAAGCTGGCGCTTTGTTGTCCGGCGTCTTCATTAATGGTTCGATTGCCGATGTTGGAAATGGTGGGTTGATCATTAACGGCATTCACCGTGACCACAAAACTGTCACTGCGCGTTTTATTGCCATCGGACACGGTCACTGTAATGGTTGCACTGCCCGACTGATCCGCAGCTGGCGTAAAATACACCACTCGGTTAGCGCCACTGCCACCAAAACTGATGTTACCGGTTGGGATCAAACTTGTGTTGCTTGACGCTTTCGATAAGGTTAACGAACTGGCGCTGGTTTCCACATCGCCAATGGTAAAGCTGGCGCTTTGTTGTCCGGCGTCTTCATTGATGGTTCGATTGCCGATGTTGGAAATGGTGGGTTGATCATTAATACAACTGACCTGAACAGAAACATTTAACGTTTCAATGGTGACTCTTGATCTTCTGTATCTATCTGGCTCACCAACGTTGGCGGTGGTAATTGTAAAAGAATCACTGCCACAGTAATTGCTATTAGGCGTGTATTTCACCTTATCGATGGTCGTGTCAACATACGTTGAACCGTGACTGGCTTCGCTAACAGAGGTGTTCGTATCGGAATAACTGACCCCATAATTAGGGGGAAAAATAAGCAGTGTCGAATCTTCGTTAACCGTTAAGTTTGCCGAAGCGGCCGACAAAGTGGTAGCAAAAAACGCGGCCAAAAAAAGACCGAGCGCAGATAAAACGCGGTGCATGAGTGTCCCCTGAAAAATCGATGTGATACTTTTTTTGTTTGCGAAATGTTTTTATTGGCGCAAACGGTTATTCATTTGGTGTCCCTGTGAAGCAACAACTCCCTGATGAGACGGCGCGAAGTATCGCAAAAGTGGAAAGTTGGCTCAAGTAAGAGATCTCTCAAATGACACTCATACACTCACCATTCCAGGTAAATATTCACATGTGAGATACATCAAAAATCAAACGGAATAATACGCCGTTTTAAGTAACTTTTAGCCTCGAATCTCGCTCAAACGCATTTACTCGCTTTCTCAAAACATTGACTATTTAACACTCAGTCAATATCAGTTCGAAACGTCCATTGTAGTAAAAACCGTAATTCAAAATGAGTCGTTATCGATGTAAACAATAGTATCAGACATGTCCCCCAAAATTACCTCTTACGGCAAGTGCGGTTGCGCCAAGTAATCGTGCGACTGCATTTCCTGCAAACGACTTAACGTTCGTTTAAATTCAAACGCCAGCGCGGTGCCAACGTATATGTCACCCATTGGCACCTCTGCCGCAATAATTAACTTAACATTACGTTCGTAAAATTCGTCCACCAAACTGATGAATCGTCGCATGGCATCATTGTGATCGTTATTCAGTTGATACAATTTATTGATCAATACCGTATGATAACAACGTGAAAGCTCAATATAGTCAGCATGACTGCGTGGCGTATTGCATATTGCATCGAAGTTAAACCAAACCACACCTTCGGCTAGCCGAACGGTTTCAATATTGCGCCCTTCGACATTGATCGGTGTATTATCTGGTTCTACTTCCGTTGCCAAGTGTTCAAAGCTGAAGTTTAAATTTTCTTCGGCTTTTTTATCCAATGGATAATGATAAATTTCCGCCTGCTCTAAAGTACGCAGTCGATAATCAACACCTCCGTCAACATTAACCACTTGTGTGTGTTGTTGAACCAGGTGAATGACGGGTAAAAATCGTTCGCGTTGCAGTCCGTTCCAATACAACTTTTCAGGTGGAATGTTAGACGTCGCCACCAAAGTAACCCCTCGTTTAAATAATGCCTGAAACAATCCTCCTAAAATCATGGCGTCGGTAATATCACTTACAAAAAACTCATCAAAACAAATGACTAATGCATCACTTGCCATTTCATCGGCAATTTTTTCCAAAGGATCCGACTTTCCCTTAAAGTGTTTTAATCGGTGGTGAACGTCGTGCATAAAACGATGAAAATGCAATCGCTTTTTTTCATGAAATGGCAAACAGTCGTAAAACGTATCAACCAAATAAGTTTTGCCACGACCAACACCACCCCAAAAGTACAACCCCTTCACGGGTTGCGGTTTTACAAAAGTCGAAAACAAACGATTCACTAACGAATGAGACGATTGGTGTCGTTCAATTAATCGGTTGAAAAGATCATCAAGCAGTTTTACAGCTTCTTCCTGTGCGGGGTCAAACTGAAAATCATCGCGCTTTAAATCCTGACGATATCTTTTTAACGGAGTGGATTGAATAAAATGTTGGCTCATGCGACAGGTTTCAACAAAACGGGGTTAGGCAGATGCAGAAAGTAATTGGGCTTGTGGTTGTAACTCTTTTTCCAAGGTATCACGCAATTCAATAAGACGACTGTGAAAAAAATGTCCGGCACCTTTAAACACAATCCAATCGGGTTTAGGATGCAATGACTCAATCCATTCTTCGGTTGCTTTAAAACTCACCACTTCGTCGGCGTCACCCATAATGGCTAACCAATGGCAGTAAGGATGCTCGACCGACTCAAACACACCCCGCTCAACCGGTGGTGCAATAGTAATTAATTGTTCAACCTGATACTCATTGGCTACCGCTGTTGCAATCCAGGAGCCGAACGAAAATCCAGAAAGCCACAATTGATGTTCAGGGTAGGTTTGTTGCGCCCAGCCAATCACGGCACGCAAATCATCCATTTCACCGATACCTTCTGCATATTCACCGGCACTTTTTCCCACTCCGCGAAAATTAAAACGAATGGCAACCAGCCCCAGACTCACTTGTGCTTTAGCAACCGTATGAATCACTTTATTGGTCATGGTACCGCCATGTAAAGGATGTGGGTGACAACAAATCGCCACACCTTTTCGAGCTTGCGACGTTTGTGGGTAATCAATCACCGCTTCCAGCTCACCGGCTGGACCATCAATGATCAGTTTTTCAGATGCTGCCGTTCGCGGCATGAGTTTCTCCGTGGGTGGACCGTTACTTTTGAATGCAACAACAATATCTATAATAACAATGCGCGCATTTTCGCACTTTTAGATGCGAGGAACAATTGAAGCCATTCGAGAATAATTTCGAACGGCTATTGATAAGCAATGGCAAGCCCCCAATAATGAGGAATCGATTCAATTAAAGTTTAGATGCACATTATGCCGGCACGCACGCTTCTTACCATGGGTCACCCTTTGTTGTTAAAACAAGCTGAACCGGTAACGGAATTTGACACTCCTGAACTGGACGATTTGCTGCAAGACATGTTCGATACGATGACCGCAAACGACGGTGCCGGATTGGCCGCACCGCAAATTGGTGTTTCTAAGCAGGCGGTCATTTTCAGTGTAGACGATAACCCTCGCTACCCCGATGTAGAGCCCGTTCCGACAACCATATTAATCAACCCCAAAATTGAAGTGCTGGATAACACGCTGGAAGATGGTTGGGAAGGTTGTTTATCGATTCCGGGTATGCGCGGATTGGTACCTCGGTACAAAGCGATTCGGTACTCAGGCTTTGACCAACACGGCAAACCTTTTTCTGTAGAAGCGGAAGACTTTCATGCTCGCGTAGTGCAACACGAAGTTGATCATCTTTTGGGCATACTTTACCCACACAGAATCAGCGACTTACGCTACTTTGGCTTCGAAAAGGAACTTTTCAGGTCAGATGAGTCGTAATTTGCTTCGAAATTCTCTATTATTTAATTAACGCAATATCTTACGTTTTCAGGGGAGATGTATATGGAGTGGATCGCAGGCATCCTGATTTTAGCCGCAACCGCAGCCGTTGCTTACACGTTAGGCAAAAATAAGGCACCGTCACAAAAGAAAATTGATGAGCTTGAGAGTTTGGTTCTAAGCAAAGACGCTGAGCTTCAAAAATACCGCCAACAGGTATCGGATCATTTTGAAAAAACCGCGAGTCTTTTTGGTAAAGTCACTCACGAGTACCAGGCACTATATCAACACATGGCCAACAGTTCACAATCACTGGCTGGAGCTCAGCCATTTAAAATGGCCCTAGAAAACGAGTCTTCGGTCAACCGTGTGGATCATCCGTATTTGCCCAATGAAGGTTTTCGCGGTGAAGATACTTTCAGCAACGAAAGTTTCTATCGCGCCCACGAGTATCGCAATCAGGCCGAGGAAGAAGCCAAAACGGAAGAAGCCAGCAATGAGCCGGAAGCTTCCGCCGATATCATTCACTTGGATAAGAAAAAAGAAAAGTCTGAAGGTCCTCCTTTAGACTACGCAGTGAAAGAAAAAGGCGTGGTGAACCATAACAGCCTGAATATGGACAATGTAAAAACCTGAACGAGTTACTAACCAAGTAGGGGCGGGTTTGAAACCCGCCCCTACAACATCTTCAACACGAAACTCACTGCTCCTAACTCGCAACTTTTCCGATACCTCTTGTTTTTTAACACATCGAACCCTACATAAGTTTTTCTGTCTATACCCGAAACGCTTGAGGAATCATAATGTTGAATAATTGGATTTTTGCCATTGTTGTGGTTACTTCACTCACTTTAAGCCCAGCCGGCTTTGCTCAATTACCCGATAAAATCGGAAGTACACCACTACCTAGCCTGGCTCCCATGTTGGAAAAAACCAATCCCGCGGTGGTTAATATAGCCACTACGGCAACGATTGAAACGCCGTATATGCGCGATCCCGTGTTTGGATTTTTGTTACCGGGAAAGAGACAACGCCAGGCTAATAGCCTCGGTTCAGGCGTCATAGTCAACGCTGAAAAAGGCTTAATACTAACAAACCATCACGTCATCAGCGGTGCCGATGAAATTCAAATCACTTTAGAAGACGGCCGAGAATTCAATGCTGAAGTATTGGGCTCCGATGAAAAAACCGACGTGGCCTTACTCAAAGTAAAAGCAGACAACCTAACCGCCGTTGTATTAGGTGACTCCGACCAGCTTCGTGTGGGTG
This sequence comes from Pleionea sp. WD8-19, assembly GCF_055326765.1. Classification (NCBI taxonomy): domain Bacteria; kingdom Pseudomonadati; phylum Pseudomonadota; class Gammaproteobacteria; order Oceanospirillales; family Pleioneaceae; genus Pleionea; species Pleionea sp. WD8-19. Next base: position 9,166 of record NZ_JBUZOU010000012.1, read on the forward strand.
ATTTTGTGGTTGCGATAGGCAACCCATTCAGCCTTGGCCACAGTGTCACTTCTGGCATTGTTAGTGCTAAAGGTCGCTCCGGACTCGGCATTGAACAATACGAAGACTTTATTCAAACGGATGCAGCCATTAATCCAGGAAACTCTGGAGGGGCCTTGGTCAATTTGCATGGCGAACTCATTGGGATTAACACGGCGATTCTGGGCCCAAAAGGCAATATCGGGATTGGTTTCGCTATTCCGATAAACTTAGCCAAAACCATCATGCAGCACCTTATTGAATACGGCGAAGTACGCCGAGGTTTGCTCGGCATTTCAGTGCAGGAACTGACCCCGGCGTTAGCACGTGCTTTAGGTGTGAACAAAAACCACGGCGTTGTTGTAACGGAAGTGAGCCCTAACTCAACAGCTGCCAAAGCCGGGTTACAGACAACCGATATCCTGCTATCAATAAATGGCCGAAAGTTGAAAACACGAGCCGACCTGCTGAATCAGGAAGGCTTAATACCTGCCGGTAGCGAAGTCAAACTGCAGCTACTAAGAGACAACCGCATATCGAACATCGTTGTCACGTTAGATGAGCCCAACTTAATAGAAAAACGTGGTGAAAAATTTCATCCACTTTTGAACGGTGTATTACTTGGCTATAAACAAGGTATGCCCAGTGATAAAGCCGGTATTGAAATTTTAGAGGTTGGACGTCGAACCCGAGCGGCCTATTACGGCCTGCGCCCCGGTGACGTAATTGAAGGGGTTGGACGTTACCGAGTACGAGATTTTGACGAATTGGCGAAAACCATGCCCGAACCCAATCGAGCGTTGGCATTACGAATTCGCCGTGAAAATGAACAATTTTTAATAATTATTCGTTAATCTTACCGCAAGTACTCCGTCCTTCACATGCGATTTCAGAAGGATGGAGTTGTTTCTCTCCTCGAGTCAGGTAACAATACCCCACTTTAAAATTGGACAGATTCGATACTATTTTGAAATTTTGGATTAAATATATTTTTGTCGGGTTGTTACTCGGATTCCTTTACTTGCTATTGGTTTCAGAAACCAAAGCCAGCTTTCAACTCAGGCAGTGGCTCGCACAACGCCTCGTGCTTGAAGTCACTGCGCCAACATCGGAACAACCGAAAGAGGAGTCCAACCTTACCACAAGTTACGCCGACGCGATTGACCGTTCTGCGCCATCGGTGGTCAGTATTCGCACGCTTGGTAAAGGTACATTATCGAAAAATCCGAACCCGACCAGCTACGAAGATCGCTACTTAGTTAATGTGGGTGTGAATGTAGGCTCAGGTGTTATTATGGACAGCGATGGCTACGTCATCACTAACTATCATGTGATCCGCGAAGCGGAGTCGATTCTGGTACAACTTTCCGATGGAAGGGAAAAAATCGCAACCATCATTGGTGCCGATGCCCTCTCCGATATTGCTCTGCTTCATATCGATCTCGAAAACCTGCCCACTCCACAAATCAGTAGCGATCGCAAGGTAAGGCCTGGTGATATCGTATTCGCGGTAGGAAACCCTTATGGCCAGTTTGATCAAACGGTAACCATGGGCGTGATCAGCGCTACGCGAACTTTTGGCCATGTTGATATGCCTTATTTTCAAATTGACGCGGCCATTCATCCTGGCAACTCTGGTGGTGCCCTTTTAAATGCGTATGGGGAACTCATAGGCATTACGGTTCAACAACTGGCGGCAAGAAATCAAGGTACCGCACAATCGGGGATCGGCTTCAGTATCCCAATTACTTACGTTCAAGATATTGTTCGAGACTTGATGGACGACGGTAAAATCACTCGTGGCTGGCTTGGGTTTACCGCAAGCCAATTATTGACTTTTAAAGGCCATAAAGAGTTTGCGCCCCCCTTTATGAAAATGGGCGAAGGGCTTTTGGTGACCTCGTTGGAGCCCGGCGGCCCCGCTGAACAAGCAGGACTCAAAAAATACGACTTTCTGACGCACATCAACGGTAAATTGATTTCTTCCTACCAAGAAGTGTTTCGTATTTTGGGCACAACGAAGCCAAACGATAAACTGGCTTTTCAAGTCTATCGAAAACAAGAGTTAATTGAATTGGAAATGATAGTTGGCGAAACGCCGGGAGAATAGTTGCGAGTTGCGAGTTGCGAGTTGCGAGTTGCGAGAAAAAATGAAATCTAATTGCTGCACGTCAAATAAAGTTTGACGTTTTTCTACTCGAAACTCGTCGCTCGCAACGGTGTTTTAGGAAGGTACGCGACGAATTTTAGCGCCCATTAATTGCAGCTTTTCTTCAATACACTCATACCCTCGATCGATATGATAAATACGATCAACAATAGTGTCGCCTTTTGCGACTAACCCAGCTAAAACCAAACTGGCGGATGCTCGTAAGTCGGTTGCCATCACTTGCGCCGCGTTGAGTTGTTCGACACCTTTAATAATCGCAGTATGCCCCTGGATTTGCATATCGGCTCCCATTCGACACATTTCTGGTACGTGCATAAATCGATTTTCAAAAATGGTTTCGACAATGGTTCCAGTGCCTTCGGCAACCGCATTGAGTGCGGTAAATTGTGCCTGCATATCGGTGGGAAATCCGGGGTAAGGCGCAGTTTTAATATTGACCGCTTTTGGACGACGCCCTTCCATATCGAGCTCAACCCAATCATCACCCGTCGTAATTTTTGCGCCGGCTTCTTCAAGCTTCATTAATACCGAATCGAGTATTTTCGGATCGGTATCTTTTACCTTTACTTTGCCACTGGTGATTGCAGCAGCGATCAAATAGGTTCCGGTTTCAATTCGATCCGGCAGTACGTTGTAGTGAGTTCCGTGTAAGCGCTCTACACCTTCCACGACCAATGTGTCGGTACCAATGCCACTGATTTTGGCTCCCATAGAATTCAGGCAATTGGCCAAATCCACTACTTCGGGCTCGCGAGCAGCGTTTTCAATAACGGTTGTACCTTCTGCCAAAGTCGCTGCCATTAAAATATTTTCGGTACCGGTAACGCTCACCAGGTCCATAAAAATATGCGCACCTTTCAGTCGCCCATCACTACGCGCTTTGATGTATCCGCCTTCGACTGAAATGTTCGCGCCTAACGCTTCCAGGCCTTTAATGTGCAAATCAACGGGGCGTGTACCAATAGCACAACCACCAGGAAGAGACACATCGGCACGTCCGTAGCGTGCAACAAGAGGCCCAAGAACCAAAATGGAAGCACGCATGGTTTTCACCAGCTCGTATGGCGCTTCAAAGCTCGTGATGGTACTGGTATCAATTTCAACATTCAGCTTTTCATCGATGGTTAAACTGCAACCCATACGGCCAATCAACTCAATGGTGGTGGTAACATCGTGTAAGTGAGGCACATTGCCGACTGCGGTTTTACCATCCGCCAGCAGGGTTGACATCAGGATCGGCAGTGCAGCATTTTTAGCACCCGAAATTCTGATTTCTCCGGACAGCGGTACACCGCCCGAAATTAATAATTTATCCATGGGATTGCTCCGATTTGCTTTCTAATGAGTATAGATGACAGCGATAATAGATTTAGCCGAGTTGCAACTTGCTGGCTTTGGACCACTCATCAGGGGTATAGGTTTCAATGGAAAGGGCATGAATAGCGCCACTTTTAATGTGCTCATCGAGTACTTGGTAGATCATTTGTTGCTTCTTCACCGGTCGTAATCCGGCAAATACATCGGAAACTACGCGAACTTTAAAGTGACTGCCATCACCGTCTGTCATCACTGTGGCGTCGGAAAAAGCTTGTTCCAGTAACTGTTTGATTTCATCTGGCGTCATCGCTGATAAGTCTCTTTAGGGCTGATAAAAGTGCGTAATTTTGACTGATGGGTCTTACGCTGTCCACCCTAAACCAAACGATACCCACACATGCTGAAAAAAATTGTCACGATTTCAAGCACATCCACCAAGAGAACTGCATTACAATGACCTTATGAGCCCATATAAAAGCAAAATTCACTTGATTCCTGCTCTCACAAACACTTTAATAGGCGCCTTTGCGTGTCCGAAGGTACTTTTTTAACCTATGTTTTATCAATATTTTGCGCTGGTAGTGTCCGGCATTGCTCTTCTGGTGTGGAGCGCCGACCGGTTTACTGATGGTGCAGCGGCACTGGCCCGTAATCTAGGCGTGTCTCCTTTAATCGTAGGTTTAACCATTGTCGCCGTTGGCTCTTCCGCTCCCGAAATCGTCATTTCCTTAAATGCCTCTCTTTCGAACACCCCCGGTATGGCTTTAGGAAATGCACTCGGTTCCAATATCACCAATATTGCTTTTGTACTCGGTATGTCCGCACTCATAAAACCGCTGCATGTGGAATCCGGTACGTTAAAACGCGAGTTTCCTATTCTGCTCTTTATTACTTTATGGGCAACCGCATTATTATGGGATGGCGACTTAACCCCGCTGGAAAGTTGGCCATTACTGTTAGCGCTCGTCCTTTATGTAGCCTGGTTGGTTCGCATCGGCATGAAAACTCGCGTACGCCAGGATCTCATGCTGAAGGAAATCGTTGATGAACTGCCCGATACAATGAGTAATGGTAAAGCCGCGTTCTGGATTATTGCAGGCATGATCCTGCTGCAAGTCAGTTCGAAAATGCTTGTATACGGCGCATCCAATATCGCACTTCAATTTGGTATCAGCGACATTATAATTGGTTCAACCATCATTGCCATCGGTACCAGCTTGCCAGAATTGGCAGCGTCTGTGGCCGGTGTATTAAAAAATGAAGACGAAATGGCACTCGGCAATGTGATTGGCTCCAATATTTTCAATTTGCTCGCAGTACTGAGCTTGCCTGGCGTACTTGTCGGCATCAATTTCGAGCCAAACCTGTCCAAAGTCATTTACCTGAACGCATTGCCCATGGTTGCCTTAACTCTTGCTATGGGTGTGATGAGCTACAGTTTTACCAACCAGAAAGGTCATATTAACCGTTGGGAAGGAAGCCTATTACTGATTTCCTTTGTCACTTGGTTGGCGATTAGTGCCTTGAGTGAAATGGGGCGGCTTTAAGGTTTAACACTTAAGGCCTATTCAGACAGGTTCAAGGCGAAGGTCTATCCTTAGAATCATTAACCGGTTAAAATCAAATTCAAATTATTATAAGTCCTTCATTTTTATTAAAGAACGGACTTAATCAAAGAACAGACTTTATGCCCGATCAAGATCGTTATATTCAACTTGGCCGCTCGGTCATTAATATTGAAAAGCAAGCCATCGATAAACTTTATCAATCGATCAATGGCGACTTTGCCAAAGCTTGTGAAATTTTAATGCACTGTCACGGTCGAGTCGTCGTCACCGGTATGGGTAAATCAGGGCATATTGGCAGTAAAATCGCTGCCACTTTAGCCAGTACTGGCACCCCTTCTTTTTTTGTGCATCCGGGCGAAGCGAGCCATGGTGACTTGGGCATGATCACTAAAGACGATGTAGTGTTAGCCCTGTCCAATTCAGGCGAAACCGAGGAAATTACTGGCATTTTACCCGTGATCAAACGTAAAAATGTGCCTTTGATCAGTATGACGGGTAACCCGAAATCAACCTTAGCGCGTTTAGCAGACGTTAACCTAGACACCAGTGTTGAAAAAGAAGCCTGCCCTCTAAACTTGGCCCCAACAGCTTCGACGACCACAACGCTGGTCATGGGTGATGCGCTCGCGGTAGCCTTGCTTGATGCGCGCGGATTTGGCCCTAATGATTTTGCACTGTCACATCCTGGTGGAAGCCTCGGACGCAAATTGTTATTGAAAGTGGATGATATTATGCATAAGGGCGACGATGTGCCTATGGTACAAAAAGACATCTTGCTCAAACAGGCGTTGCTCGAAATCACAGAAAAACGTCTGGGCATGACGGCGATTGTCGATGATGATCAAAAGCTATTAGGAATCTTTACCGATGGCGATTTACGACGTTCCATTGAAAAGCAAATCGACTTTACTGCAACAACCATTGAAAAAGTGATGACCGCCAATTGCAAAACCATCGAGGCCGATATGTTGGCGGCAGAAGCCGTGCAAATAATGGAAGACAAAGCGATAAACGCGCTGATCGTTACCGATAAGAACCGCCGGGTAATCGGCGCACTGAATATGCACGATTTATTAAAAGCAGGAGTCGTTTAATGGAGCTGCCCAATCTTTCCGAATCGTTACTGGCAAAAGCAAGAAACATATCACTCTTAATCATGGATGTTGATGGGGTGTTGAGCGATGGCAAAGTCTATTACAGTAGTCAAGGCGACGAAATTAAAAACTTTAATATTAAAGACGGCCTAGGCATTAAACTGTTGCACCAAGCCGGAATTAAAACCGCGATAATTACCGGCCGACAATCGAAAATTGTTGAACGTCGAGCTGAAGAATTAGGTATCAGCCATCTGTTTCAGGGCAACAGCGATAAAAATGCCGCCTTTCAAACGATATTGCAACGAGAACAGTTAACCGGAGAACAAGTGGCTCATGTAGGCGACGATTTACCGGACTTACCCTTAATGCAACAAAGCGGTTTAGGTATTGCCGTTAATGATGCCAACTGGTTTTTGCAACAACACGCCGACTGGATCACTCCCAACAAAGGTGGCGAAGGTGCCGTACGTAATATTGCCGAATTGCTATTAACCAGTCGCGACCAACTGTTGTCTACTTATCAGCATTACCTCAAGTCATGAGTTTAAAGCGGGCGCTACCTTACTTATTCATTTTGATTGCCGTGTTGCTGTTGTCCAGCCAATTGTTGGACGAAAAAACACAACCGCAACAAGAAACTATGCTCGCCGATGAACTTACACAATACCGCATGCTGAATGTTAAAGTGCGGCACTTCAACGACAAAGGGCAATTACGTCAAACCATCGACGCAAAAGAAGTGGAGGTTCAATCGGATCAAGTCACGATTACAAAACCGACAATTTTAGCAAGTGCTGCAAACCAACAATGGCTTCTGAACGCCGATATGGCCATTGCCAGTAACGATTTTCAACAATTACAGCTTACGCAGCAGGTAAAGCTTGAACAATTAAACACGATGCCGCCACTAACCTTAAATACCGAGCAACTGCTCTACCAAGCGGAGCAACAAAAAATTGAATCGGAACATGCGGTTGTGATTGAAGATGGTGCTTTACGGCTATCGGGTGAAGGATTTATTGTCGATTTACAAAATCAGGAATACCAGATTTTACGTCAGGTCAGTGGAACTAAAACGCAATGAGCACCAAGTAAAAATGAGTACCTTAATGAATCGTAAAATGCGATCAGTACTAGTTACGCTTCTGTTTTCACCGTTATGCTTTGCTCAACCCTCTGCGCCATCGCAATCTCTTTGCGCAGTAGAACAACTGAATGCAGCAAGCTCAAAAGGCAATCGAAAACTGGGCATTATTGAGTATCGAGGTGATGTTCGTCTGTGCAACCCGGAACTCTTATTGCGCGCAGACTATCTCGCTGTTCAGCAATCTGAAACAGTCAGCGTTTATCAAGCCGAAGGCAAACCATTAAGCATTTTGCAGCTCAGCCCACAATTTGAGTTTCGTGCCCTTGCCTATCACACCAAGTTTTTAGCTTCGCGAAACCAACTGTCTTTACACACTAAGGTCCAATTGAAACTGTCCAAAGCCGATGGTAGCCACCTGTCGATCAACGCCCAACAATTGGTATACGACTACCAGAGCAAAACACAGTTAACCCCGGAAAACTTTGTTGCAACGGGCAATCCTGTCCTGTTTATTTTTACCGATCGAGATAACAATCAGGTCGAAGCGCGTGCGAACAAAGTGAATTACTCCTACCAATCGGGTATCTCCGTTTTGGAAGGCGATATTGAGTTTAAGCAACAAGGCGATGTGATACGAGCAGCCAAACTGATTTTTAATACCCAGAAAAATGAGTGGGAAGTGCCGGCCATCGAAAATCAACGCATCAATGTGATAAAAGACCAGAATCCATGAGTGCTTTAATTGCCCAAAACCTGGCCAAAGCCTACAAAGGCCGCAAAGTGGTTAAAAGTGTTTCGCTGCAGGTTAACCCCGGTCAAATTGTCGGCTTGTTGGGTCCTAATGGTGCCGGTAAAACCACCTCCTTTTACATGATCGTTGGCTTGGTCCCTCAAGACAGTGGGCAAGTACTGATAGGTGAAAAAGACATCTCCGAAAAGGCCATGCACCAACGGGCACAAATGGGTATCGGTTACCTACCACAAGAAGCCTCTATTTTTCGTAAGTTGTCGGTTGCCGATAATATTTTGGCGGTACTGGAATTGAGAAAAGATCTCGACGAGTCGCAACAGCAACAGCAACTGGAAAAACTGCTCGGCGAGTTTCAAATTGAACACATTCGAAACAATCTCGGCATGAGCTTGTCGGGAGGTGAACGCCGACGCGTGGAGATTGCTCGAGCACTTGCCAATGACCCACAATTTATTTTGCTCGATGAACCCTTTGCCGGTGTCGATCCCATCTCCGTTAACGAGATCAAACAGATCATTCAACAGCTGAAACAACGAGGGCTCGGCGTGTTGATCACCGATCATAATGTGCGGGAAACCTTGTCGGTATGCGAACACGCCTACATAGTCAACGCTGGTGAACTGATCGCAGAAGGGAGTGCCGAAACGGTACTGAACAACCGTGTGGTTAAAGAAGTCTACCTGGGTGAAGAATTTAATCTATAAAAAGTTGATGTTGTGATGAGCATTTTTATTCCAAATTTAACGACTTCACTCGAAAGCTATATAAACAAATTTCTACTAGGCGCAAGCCATTGAAAACGCTAAAATAACCCCAATTGAGTTTACAAGGTTCGCTAGCTTTTCTAGAAAAACGCTTCCCGAAACCCAGTAACTTGCTATTATTAAATGGTGGGTACCACAATTCAGTCCACGGCTTTTCAAAAACTAACTCTCCTGCTTCAGGTAAATAGATGAAAGGCAACGATAAGATTCAACCTAACGGCTATAACCAAATTAAATGAAGCCATCGTTACAATTAAAAATTGGTCAGAGTCTGACCATGACGCCTCAACTGCAACAAGCCATTCGACTGTTGCAGCTCTCCAGTCTTGATTTGCAAAATGAAATTCAAGAAGCGTTGGAGTCTAATCCGATGCTGGATGGCGCCGATGATATTAGCAATGACGAGCTGATCGACGGTAAAGACTCAAAAACCAACGGCAAGCAAGAGCCCAAAACCGAAGACAGTGAACTGGATACGTCTGACGCGTTACAGAATGACTCGATTGAGAAAGATCTGGTCGTCGACACGCAATGGGAAGACTGGCAATACACTCCACCAACCTCTCTGTCTCGCTCCGACGATGAAAAAGAGTTTGAATTTCAAGGTGAAACCACTGAGTCGTTGCAAGATCATTTGCAATGGCAATTAACCTTAACACCCCTTTCCGAAAAAGATAAAGCTATCGCTACGGTCATTATTGATGCAATCGACGACGAAGGATACTTGCGAACGCCACTCGACGATCTGTTGCAACTGATTAACCAGGATGAACTGGAAAATTTTGAAGAACAAGTAGAACTCGATGAACTGGAAGCGGTGTTGCGGTTGATTCAATCCTTTGATCCGATTGGTATTGCAGCGCGTGATCTAAAAGAATGCTTACAAATTCAATTGAGACAATTTAACGAGCACACGCCGTTTTGGCTGGAAGCCAAAGAGTTAATCGAACAACACTTTGACGCCCTCGCCTCGAAAAACTACAAACAAATTTTACGATTAACCAAATGGCCAGAAGATTTCTTAAAAGAAGTCATGGCTTTTGTCCAACGACTCAACCCTCGTCCTGGTAGCGCCATAACCAGTGGTCAACCCGAATACGTTGTCCCGGATGTTTTCGTTAGCAAACAAAACGGTCGCTGGAAGGTCGAGCTGAACCCCGATTGCGCTCCCAAATTGCGCATTAACAGTAACTATGCCTCATTAATTCGGCGTGCCGACTCAAGCGCCGACAACACCTTTTTGAAAAACAACCTGCAAGAAGCCAAATGGTTTATTAAAAGCCTGCAAAGTCGCAACGATACTTTGCTCAAAGTGGCCAGCAGCATTGTTGAAAAGCAGATTGGCTTTTTTGAGTACGGCGAAGAAGCCATGAAGCCATTAATTCTGTCCGATATAGCACAAGAAGTGGACATGCACGAGTCGACGGTTTCACGTGTGACGACGCAAAAGTACATGCACACACCACGCGGTGTGTTTGAATTAAAATATTTTTTCTCCAGCCACGTCAGTACCGTAACGGGTGGCGAGTGCTCGTCGACTGCAATACGAGCCTTGATAAAGAAACTGATAGCGGCAGAAAACAGTGCCAAACCACTCAGTGATAATAAAATTGCTGCTTTATTGAAAGATCAGGGGATTAACGTTGCGCGCCGAACCATCGCCAAATACCGCGAAGCCATGAATATTCCCCCTTCCAATGAACGTAAATCGCTTATTTAAGTCAAAAAGAATGACGTAAATACGCGTTTAAACAAACGATGAGAACCTACGGAAGCAAACCTTTTCATTTTAAGTTTGTTTCTTTGTGTCAAAGCTGAAGCATTACTTCAGTATGTGTTACCTACAAACAGAAGGAAGTCGACTATGCAAATTAACTTAACTGGCCACCACGTCGATATCACCGAGTCATTGCGTAATTTTGTGCATGAAAAATTCGAAAAGCTGGAACGTCACTTCGATCATATTAATAACGTGCACGTTGTGTTGAGTGTGGAAAAACTCCGACAAATTGCTGAAGCAAAATTAAATGTTAACGGCGGAGAGTTATTTGCCAACTCCGAAGATGAAGACATGTACGCAGCTATCGACTCCTTGATCGACAAGTTGGATCGCCAGGTGATTAAGCACAAGGAAAAACTCATTCGTCATTAATTGTTATGGATTTTATCAGTTGTCTTAAGCCCGAGCGCACCCTGGTAGGTGCCTCGGCCTCTAGTAAAAAAAGAGCATTCGAAATACTCAGTCAGTTACTTTCCAATTCTTGCGACACGCTATCCGAGCAAGATGTGTTGGACAGCCTGTTTGCACGTGAACGTTTAGGCTGCACGGCCTTAGGTCAGGGAATTGCAATTCCTCACGGTCGTTGTAATCATTGTGATCAAATCATTTGCGCGGTGATCATGTTGGACAAAGGTGTAGATTATGAAGCGCCAGACAAACAACCCGTGGATATTATGTTCGCCTTGCTCGTACCGGAAAAAGCTCATGACGATCACATTGAGTGTCTGGCAAATATCGCTAAATTATTAAAACAGGAAGGCTTCTGCCGTCAATTAAGAAACGCATATAATAACCAAGCACTCTATGATATAGTCGAAACTGCGGTACAAAAACAAACCAATAATCATTAGTTAAATTAAATATGAAGCGCGTCATACTCAGTGGTCGCTCCGGCTCAGGAAAAACAGTAGCGCTCAGGGCTCTGGAAGATCAGGGATTCTATTGTGTCGACAATATTCCATTGTCGCTGATACCGCAATTGGTCGATACCTTCGAGATAAAACATCAAGATCTGGCTTTAGGTGTTGATGCGCGCAGCTTTCCATCCGACCTTCATAAGTTTTCTGAAATTCTCGACAGCATCAGCCAAAAAGGCGAACATTTTCAGGTATTTTATATTGATGCTGATGATGCCACGCTGCTGAAGCGATTCAGCGAAACTCGGCGGCGTCACCCATTAACGCAAAGTGGCTATTCTTTAAAAGAGGCGATCGCCAAAGAACGCGAGTTACTCGAGCCCATTGCTCTAGCTGCCGATCTTCTGGTTGACACTACGTCGATGACGCCGTACGCGTTGCGCGATTATATTAAAGAAAGGGTGTTGGTTCCGCACGAATCGAACATGGATATTTTGTTCCAATCGTTTGGCTTTAAAAATGGAATTCCAACGGACGCTGACTATGTTTTTGATGTTCGTTGCTTGCCTAATCCTTACTGGGATCCCAAGTTACGAGAATACAACGGCACACAAAAGCCCATCATCAACTTTCTAGAAACTCAGCCGCAAGTCATGGAGTTTTTCTGGCAATTGAAGGTATTTTTACACACTTGGCTGCCCCGCTTTGAGCAAGACAATCGAAGCTATATGACCATAGCGATTGGTTGCACTGGTGGACACCATCGAAGTGTTTATATGGCCGAAAAGCTGGCGGCGTATTTTCGTGAAGAGCGCCCCAACGTTAAAGTCGTGCACCGCGATCTGCCAAAGGAACCTCATGAGTAGCGTCAGTGTTTTAATTCTGTCACGATCCATGGCTGGCAAAGAAATGCTGAGTGTCGTGAAAAAGCGACTCGACTCGTTACCACTCGACTGTCATAGCTTAACCTTTAACCCCGAAGCCAGTGTTACCATTGTATATCCGCATATTGCCCATCGAATACAAAGTATTGATAATGGCGCTGGTGTTTTGGTGCTGGCCGATTCCGACAGTACCCATAGCGAGTTGCTGCAAAAATTAGCCAATGATTTACCGGTCATTTGCGTTACGGGTTTTAATGATGCAATGCTCGAAGCCATTTCTCAATGTGAATCCCTCGACTTGCAACAAGCGGCACAACGTTTACAGTCGACAGCGCAGCAATCGATCCATCTGTATGTAAAGCAAGGTCCAGAATGCTGAAACGCAATTGTACCATCGTCAACAGCAAAGGGATGCACGCACGCGCTGCCGCTGAAGTCGTTAAACTGGTCGAGCAATTTCAATCAGAAATTACCATTGAGCTCCAGGGCAATCAGGTACCCGCGGATAGCCTCATTCACCTCCTCACCCTCGCCGCGAATTGCGGTAAAACGGTCGAAATTACGGCACATGGCACGGATGAGAAACAGGCCATCGATGCATTGGAGCAGCTCATCAGTCGCGGCTTTTATGAATCTTGCTGACGCCAACTCGAGAAAGTCATCCACGTTTCAAAACCGCGTAACGGAATTATTCTTCATTAAGTCAATGAACGGTTCTTTAGCGTAGATAACACTTTAATGCGGCTTTAAAATAAAGCCCTATTCCGCTTCAACCACATTCTTAAATTTTCTTACTCTGAACTAAGGTTTACTCATCGATTTAGAGAACTTTTAACGTTTCTCGAAAGTTTTTAGGATTATTCTTCGACTGTACTAGACTTAATATTATAAAATTACGCTAACTCTTTGCTTGCTAAAGCATTTTTAGCAGCGTTCAACTCTCAGAACATAAACAACAGGAACGCGAATGATCGAAACCTACGAACAAGAACAATCCGCCGATCAAATTCAGCAACTTAATGAAGCGCTGGACTCTGGCATGTTTGTTCATGTTCGTATGATGCTCAACGACATGCCGGCTTCCGATGTTGCCCACCTACTGGAATCTTCTCCTCCTCGAGCTCGAAATCTGCTCTGGAAGCTGGTTAATGTAGAGCGTGAAGGGGATATTCTAAATTATCTAAACGACGAAATTCGAAATAATTTTGTCGATCAAATGGCGCCTGAACACCTGGCTCAGGCGCTGGAAGGCCTGGAAACCGACGACCTGGCCGACATAATTGGCGAGTTGCCAGAGAGTGTTTACCTAGAAGTCATGGCGTCGATGAGTGAGCAAGACCGCCATCGAATCGAAGCCGCTCTGATTTTTCCGGAAGATACCGCCGGTGGCTTGATGAACCTGGATACCGTCACCATTCGCCCCAAAGTGACTATCGATGTGGTGTTACGTTATCTACGTATGAAAGGCCTACCAGAAAGCACCGACAGTCTGTACGTAGTGGACTTTAAAGATCGATTGTTAGGCAGTGTGAGCCTGGCAACACTGGTCACCAGCAAAACCGATATGATTGTCGAAGATCTGCTCGATGGTAACCTCGAGTCGATCCCAGCCACTATGCCGGCAACGGAAGTTGCTCAGATATTCCAACGTCGCGATCTGTTATCAGCACCGGTGATTGATGAAGAAGGCCGACTGCTTGGTCGAATCACCATCGATGACGTTGTGGATGTTATTCGGGAAGAAGCCGAGCATTCACTGATGAGCATGGCCGGTCTGGATGAAACCGACGATACTTTTGCACCGGTATGGTCTTCAGCCAAACGACGAGCCATATGGCTCGGTATTAATTTGTTAACGGTTTTAATTGCTGCCCGTGTGATTGGCGTGTTCGAAGACACCATTAAAATTGTAACCGCACTTGCCATTCTTCAACCCATAGTACCCAGCATGGGTGGTGTTGCCGGTACTCAAACGCTAACATTGGTAATACGCGGTATGTCACTTGGGCATATCGTATCGGGCAATAGTCGTTGGTTGATCATGAAAGAACTGGGCGTTAGCGTTATTAACGGCATACTCTGGGCATTAGCTGTCGGGACATTAACCTACTTTTGGTTTCAAGAATCCACGGGCCATGGACTTCATCTGGCCATAGCCATTGGTGGTGCGATGATTGTCAATTTAATTGTGGGCGTTTTTGCCGGTGCTTCCTTACCCATGTTTCTTAAAAAGTTAAATATCGATCCGGCTTTATCCGGCGGTGTTATTTTAACCACGATTACGGATGTCGTCGGCTTTTTTACACTGCTTGGTTTTGCGACTTTGTTTTTTGCTTAACAATTTTAAAAAAGCTAAAAGTCTTTTTCGAGTTAGTACCCAGCGCTCCCGCGCAGGTACAAATTAACATGAATCTAAACATTCAGAAAAAGTCAGCAAAGTTAATAATTAGGAGTTACTTGAGCTCCGTAGGGTATGGTTGTAACCCACCGAAAACACTACGACTTTAGTTGTGCCTTTTTCATTTAAAAATGAGCGTTTTTTATTTTTGCATAGGCCAAGCCTGGACTTTTTCTGGTGGGTTACAACCACACCCTACAAGTATCGAAGAGCTTGCAGTTATCGGTTTTCCCGTACCTAGCAAACTCTAAACTCGCTCACCGTTTAACTCCCAGCGATTGTCATCCCATCAACGATGATTGAACCAGAAACCACAGACGATCGATAATCCAAATCATTACCTACCAGACGAATGTTTCGAAACATATCACGTAAATTTCCAGCAATGGTCACCTCATGCACCGGAAACTGTATTTCACCATTTTCTATCCAAAAGCCAGCAGCGCCACGTGAATAATCACCGGTAACCAAATTCACACCTTGCCCCATCACTTCGGTAACCAATAAGCCCGTTTTTAACTCGTTAACCATTTGCGAAAAATCAAGATCAGAATGGCTGATAAAAACATTGTGCAAACCGCCAGCATTGGCTGTCGTTGTCATACCTAATTTACGTGCGGAGTAACTGCCGAGCACATAACCTTGTAACACGCCTCGTTGAATAATATCTCTATCATGAGTTGCGACGCCTTCGTTATCAAAACAACTGGATGCCAAACCACCCAATAAATGGGGTCGTTCATCCACACGTAAAAAATCAGGAAAAATTTGAGTATTTAATGAATCAACTAAAAAGCTCGAATTACGATACAAAGCACTGCCTCGAATAGCACTTAAAAAATGCCCAAACACACCGCGCGCTACATCGGGCATCATTAAAATAGGTACTTTTTGAGTGGGAATAACGCGAGCACTTAAATGCGAAACAGCACGTTCAGCAGCTTTCTCACCAATTTGTTCAGGAGCTTCCAGGTCCGACAGTTTTCGGCCTAATGAATACCAGTAGTCTCGTTGCTTTCCTTTTGAATCTTCAGCGATTAAAACGCAACTCATACTATAGCGAGTGCTCGATGAGTCACCAACAAAACCGTGGCTGTTTGCATACACTCGCATATAACGATGCGCAGAAATACCCGCACCATCACTTTGCGCGATTCGTTTATCGAAGTCCAACCCCTTCGCTTCACAACGTAACGACGTTTCGATCATTTTTTCAACCGTGACACTGTTGGGGTGATCCAACTTCAAATCGATTAATTTGGTCGCCATTAACGATTTATCGGCTAACCCAGCGAAAGGATCGGGTGATGTAAATCGTGCTATATTGCAAGCCGCGTCCACAGCTTCCTCTATAGCTTTAGCACTGGTGTCTGTCGTGGTTGCCATGCCTTTTTTTTGCCCAAAAAAAACACTGATGCCAAAACTACCATCTTGATTAAACTCAACCGTTTCGACATCACCGGAGCGTACCTGCACACTGATACCGAGATCTTGACTCACGCCCACTTCAGCACTTGTCGCGCCTTTTTGTTTTGCTAACGACAAAATACGCTCACAAATATCTCGCATGGATTGCTTTTTTTCAGCCACATCTATTGCATCAAGAGATGCCGAGTTATGTTCACTCACAAAAATGCCTCGGAAATTAGGAAAAATTTAAAAACCATTACTACACTAACGCAGGGACCTTAAAGAAATACACAAATGGAACTTGCTGATATTTCTTTAATAATAACACACGCTCTTGTTTGCAAAGTACTGCGACTCGTAAGACAAACCTTCAATGTGCTGAGTGACTATGATACACAAATCCGCTACCACCTGGTTACTGATATTAAGTTCAGTGACAACTTTCAGTGTCAGTTTGGCCGATCAAAACGACTCTCTCGATGATTTATTTGACGACGAACTTCCGGTTGTCTTAAGTGCTGCTCGGTTAAAACAACCTCGTGCCGAAACACCCGCTTCAGTTACCGTTATTGAACAAGAGACCATTCGTGATCTTGGTATTCGCACTTTAGCCGAAGTTTTTCGGCTGGTTCCTGGAATGTATGTCGGTTACGAACGCGGACACACGCCGGAAGTGGGGTACCATGTGTTGGCTGTTGAAAACAGTCGACATTTACAAGTTTTGGTTGATGGTCGCTCTATTTATCAAGCCGCGCTTGCACGAATCCTTTGGCAAGATCTGCCTCTAGCACTCGATAAAATATCACGGATCGAAGTCATTCGCGGTCCCAACACAGCCCTTTATGGTGCCAACAGCTATATGGCGGTTATTAATATTATTACCTTTCATCCGGAAGACACGCCAGGAGGCAAGCTCGCCGACACCGGAGGTAATCATGGAATTGCGGATGGGCAAGCTCGTTACAGTAAACAGTTTGGCGATTTTGCATGGGAGGCCACCGTCGCAACGCACAATGATGATGGCTTTGAAGCAGGGCAGAATGGAGAACAACGATTTGATAGCCACGATAATACGTTTTTCTCTACAGATTTTGTTTGGCATGGCGAAGGCAATCACTATTTTCGTGCGCAAGCAGGAATAAGTGATAGCGAAAAAGAAGTAGACGGACTTGAATCAAATGAAATCAACGATTACCACATGGTCGATGTAAAAAACAGCTTTGCTCACCTCACTTATAATCAAGACTTAAGTGTAACGAATGAATTAAAAGTTCAATTATTTTCTACGCACACGGATATTGAAGAAAACTGGCAAACTCAACAGTTTGCGCTATTTCTTACGCCAGAACTGTATGATTTATACGGTATGGACCCTGCTTATACTCAGGACTTGCTCAACGCCTTAGGAGGAGGACAACCGCCACCCATACCGAACGATCCTGATGTACTTGCTCAAGCGCTTTTAGTCATGCAACGATTGAATGAACTCGGAACAGCGCAAGTGACCGGTTTTGCCAATCAGCATTTGATAGAAAAACGAGTCGATATCGAAGCACAAATCACCAGTGAGTTTAATCAGTGGCTTCGTTTGGTTTCCGGGCTCAGTTATCGAAAAGACACCGTGTCATCGGAAAGTTACTTCGCAGGAACCAGCAGCAAAGATATATGGCGTTTATTTGCCAACTTAGAAATAAAAGCCGGTGATAACTGGCGGTTTAATATTGGCGCCATGCAAGAAAAAGACAGTATGATCGGTGAGGAATTGACCCCGCGTTTTGCTACCAATTTTATGCTATCTCCCAATCAAAGCCTTCGAGCCATTTATTCTCGTGCAAACCGTAGCCCAGATTTGTTCGAAGAGAATGCATCACGAAGTTATACTTTACGCAACCTTTCAACACCCGTTAACGGTACTGACACCTTTGGTCGTTATTACCAACATGCACAGTCTTCTGGCGGGCTTCGCATGGAGCAAATCGAATCTTGGGAGCTGGGCTGGTATTTTCGGAGTGAGTCGCAAACGGTAGAGCTCGATATCAAACTGTTTCGCGATAACCTAACAGATCTACTGGAAGGTGAAACTCAAGTGGGTAATTTTGCATTACAAAATAGCGGCCATATAAAAGTAAAAGGCATTGAAGGACAAGTTGACTGGCGTATTACGCCGAGCATCAAAATATGGAGTACTGCCTCATACCTCGATCATTATCAATCCAGTAGCAATTTCTACCAACGTACTGGAGCAAGCGGTACACGTACGCTCAATGGCTTCTATGAATTTGAAAATACGCTACGTTGGTCAGTCAGTTACTATTATTACGATGATTGGTACTTGCAAACCTTTGAGCGCATCGATACCTCCATTAGCTATACTTTCGACTTTGGCGAAAGCTGGCTGGATACTCGTGTTACCTACCAACACCGAGGAGACAATAACTACCTACTCGACATTCGCAGTAATTACATTAATCCTGATAAAATATACGCCACGATAACTTTTCGCTGGTAGTTTTAATGCATAATGACGATCACTTACCTCATCCCGAAGATGAACAGGATGAAGACTTTAAAAGTAAATCTCAAGTAAAAAGTGAGCTGAAGGAAATAACGCAATTTGGTGTGGAGCTCGCTGATATTAGCCTGAATAATTTAAAAAAACTCCCTCTGACCGAAGACGTTTTGGCAGCTTATGCCGAGCTGAATAACATTAAAGGCAATGAAGCCCGCAAACGACATTTCAAACGTATCGGAAAGTTGTTAAGAGAAATTGAGCTGGAACCAATAGAGCTCGCGTTGACTCGTTTTCGAAAAGGCTTACCACTCATTGAAGCCGACACAAGGCCAAGTGAAGCGGAAATGTGGTACCAAAAACTGGTTGAAGAAAAACAAAATCCGGAAATATTTCTGGAGTCTTACCCAGCTTGTGATCGTCAACAACTGCGCCAATTGGTGCGAAATGCACAAAAGTCAACCAAGAATAAAACTAAATTAATGACTCTGCTCAATGAATTTGTTTAAGCCTTATTTTCCCGGTTAAATAAAAAAACCGCCTACATCGGGGAGATGTAGGCGGCTTAGCCTTTCCAGTCAGGAGAGGTTAAAACTCATAGCGAGCTTCTACAAACCACTCACGACGAGCGGCATTGTAATGTTGGCTATTAAAGTAAGGCCAACTGCTTGAAGTACCCATTCGAGGATATTCATTCGTTAAATTATTGATGATAAGATCCAGAGTGAGGTCTGAAGTCACACCATAAGACACCGACATATTGTAAAGCGTCCAAGACTGTCGACGTTCTTCACTGTTTAATGATCCGATTCGATTGGCAAATAAAGTAGCTCTCCAGTCACTCATCATCCAAGTTGCACTCGCACGAAAACGACTTCTGAGATCTCCATTAAATGGATCATTTCTCCAATTGGTTTCTCTTTCAGCATGCTCAGAAATCTGACGCTCACTTTTTAACACGTTAGTGTGATTAGCAACAAAACTAAATCGACCAAAGTTAGCGGTGGAAAAACTGTACTTTAAACTGGTATCAACCCCTTGCTGCATCAGGTAAGCCGTATTCACCGGTTCCACATTTACGATAAAGTTAGAGCCATCAAATGAAACACGGTCTTCGAATGTTTGACCATTATCGAAAGTCACCTGCTCATTAACGAACGCGCAATCGTAGCCCAAATAGCTGAACGAATTATCCGATAAGCAATTACCAAAAACATAGGTCATTAAGTAACCATCTTGCACTTCAACCAACCCTTCCATTTCAGTTTGATAAAAGTCGACAGAAAATGAAAGGTTGTCTATTGGCTCATACACGACTCCAATGGTCGTTGATGTTCCTGTTTCTTCTTCAAGCTCATTTGAGCCATGGGTTTTAGAAAATGCGGTGGTACCAGCGAATGGGGAACTTATGTAAGCTCCGCCTTCTGCAGCAAAAATATAATGCATATCTGGCGCACGGAAGTTGCTGTTATTCGATGCTCGAATCAGTAAGCCTTCTACAGGACGATATTCCAAACCAAGGTTATAGGTCCAAGCATCATCAACCTGTGTTTCATCATCGTATTTATCGTATCGACCCGCAACCGTTACATTAACGGTTGGGCTGAGTGGCCATCGAGTTTCTAAGCCTAACGCGTATCGATTTCGAGATCCTTCACCTTCCGTACCTGTGCGTCCAACCCATCCATTTCCATCGCTGTTTAATGTACGAGGATGTAAGTCAATTTCATATTTATTGTTCGCGGCTTCAACAATGGTTGCGAACTGGGCATAATCGTCACCTAAATCCATTAAGTCGCCAGTCATTACGAACGACAAGCTCGTTAAAGCGCTGTTTTTCTTTGAAACATCTTCACCCGTTATAGTCGCCATCTCTTCTGATGTTAACAGACGATTGTATCGAGAAAAGTCAGTAAAATAGAAGGGCGTTCCATCATTAAAAGTACCGCCTTGTGGACCACGGAAAAACTCAAGAATTTCTTCTTCTTTTAATAAAGTTTGCTTTTCTTTAGAGTCTTGAAAACTATGCGTTAGTACCACTTCGTAGTCGAATACTTGATCAATCAATCCTTTAAAACCAACTTTGACATCCGCACCATGCTCACTGTGCTTTGCCCAAGTATCATTCAATTCTGAATTTGAGAACTCTCGCAAATTAAGACGAGTAAAAAATTGATTTTGATCCGTTAAGTTATCTAAAGAATAAAATTCTAAGCCAGGCTGCCAAAATCGAGGTCCAGAGTTACTTTTGGCATCGATATCCCAAAAGTGAAATTCCAAGTAAAGCTCGTTGTAATCACCTTGATCAAAGGTCACGCGATCAAAAAAGTTAACTCGGCGCTTATCATTACGAAGCGATTTGTATTGAGAAGAATATTGCTGACAGCTTCCGGAATCATTATTGAATGTATAACCAAAAGAGTCACATGAGCTGTCATCAAGTGTATAAACAAAATCACTTACTTGAAAATCGTACACGGAGTAACTCAAACTGGTCTCAAGCTCACGCTCGCCTGAAAATGGACGATCACTGCCTAAAATGGGATCAGCATCGAAATACTCGAACGCCCAAATATTAGAAACATTGGCGCCTTGAGTTCCACCGTACCATTGAAACCTCTTAGAAGCACCACCACCTTGTTGTGTATCACCAAAGCGTGCGGATAAAGTAGAACTATCAATATTTTTATGAGTAATGATGTTGACTACGCCAGCCATAGCGTCGGAACCATAGATAGCCGAGGCACCACCCGCCATAATTTCTACATGAGAAACAATCGCCATTGGAATTTGCGACAAGTTGGTAAAGTTACTTTCACCGTTATAAGGTGATGGATAATCGGCAATACGGCGACCATCTAAAAGAATCAGCGTTCTTCCTGGGCCTAAACCTCGTAAGTTTAATCCTTGTGCATTGGGTTGAAAACCGGTGGTATTTTGCTCACCCACAAAGCTACCTGTTGAAGAGGTAATAGAGCTTAATGCTTCCTGAAGTGTCGTAAAACCCTGCTGCTGCATCTCTTCAGAGGTCATGCTTACCACGGTAGCTGCACCTTCGATTTCCGTACGTTTAATACGTGAACCGGTAACAATGATTTTATCTTCTGGGTCTTTCTCTTCAGCTACTACGGGAACGGAAGTTGCGCCTAAAGCAATAACAGAGGCTATCAGCTTCGCCATAGGGCGAACTGAGAATAAGTTTGCAGACATATTTACTCCTGACTGGACTGAACTTTTCTTTATTGAAAATCATGGGACTGGATCCATGACTTTCGTGGAGGCGCGATTTTACGCACCTTCGCTATACAACTCAATATTTAATCAATGGTATTTTTAACTTTTTGAGATTAGAAAATTGCTGGTTATTACCAGATTTTATAAATAACTTATGCTAATAACGGTTTGCTTTGACGTTGATTAAAGTCAGTTGCCTAAAGAAAAATCCCTTTGTTATTCTGTATTAACGTCTTTCTGGGAGCGAATAAGATGTCAAAAGTTTGTCACTTTTGTTAATAATATCAATTAGCCTTTCAAAGCCCTTGAATCTTAAGGATAACCTGAATGCAGTTAAATATACAATTGTAAGCTAAGTGCTATTATCCCTCTATGCACTTGCCGTAAGGGGTGGAAATTTTATTCCGAGAGCCATTTGAGCGCTCGTTGGTAATCTGTAAAAGACTCAAACTCCTCATTCTGCAGCCCTGCCGAATACTGTCGCCAAAGCTCCACGAAGTTAAAATCAACTTCATCTTTTACTACGGCCGCAACTTTATAACTTTCTTTAGACTGTGCCCCAGCCTGACGAGCAAAGTCTGCTAATTTCGCCATATCCAGAAAACTAATGACCGGTACACCGTGCGTAAAGTTCACCAGGTAGCGTCCTCCAAAACGAAAGTCAGGGTGACGATAGCATAGAGTGTACATCTCGATCATTTGCTCAATTGTAAACTCTCCATGGTAGGTAATTTCAAAAATTCCATGCTTGGGCTCATATCTCATTGTGTGTTGATTCATCATACACGCCACGCCAAAAAAATTGGGATTTAGCATACCACAATTACAAATTGTGACATCGCTAGATATGAATACGTATGCAAACACTATTCATACGTATGTAATGCAGCTAAGGTTTTCTGACACAAAAATGTCACAAGACCAAAGCACCATAATTTTGATGTAACAACAACCCCAAAAATAATGTTACATCAAATTGTTTATGCACTGTTGGAAAGTGTCGTACCGCTCAGTGATCCATTAAAACAATATCACCAAGGTGATCGCTATGAACACATATTCATTGATACAAACGTTGAAACACAGTATTACTCTATTCGTTCTATTATTAATTGCACCGCTCAATGCTGACGTCATATTACATGCGTTTGATTGGCACTACGATGAAGTGAAAAATCGTGTGGGTGAAATCAAGTCTGCCGGGTTTAAAAAAGTCTTAGTAGCACCACCTGTTAAATCCAACGTATCGGGCTGTGCTTGGTGGCAACGCTTTCAGCCGCAGGACTTAAGAGTTATTGATCACTGCAAAGGCAACAAACAATCCTTTAAAGCAATGGTTGATACTTTAAAGTTGAATGGTATTGATGTATATGCTGACATTGTCATAAATCATATGGCAAATGAACGAAACGGAAATCAAAACTTCCCAGGTGACGAAGCAATAGCAAGTTACCGGAATAACAACCGTTATTGGAATGAACAAAAACTTTTTGGCAACTTAGAGCACGGTCTATTTTCACAATACGATTTCCATCAACCCGCACAATGCATATCGGATTATGGAAATATTGGCGATGTACAGTGGAACCGTATCTGTAGCGGTAGTAACGATTCTGGTCTACCCGATATGGATCCCAACAATTGGGTAATCGAACAACAAAAAAACTATTTGAGCGCATTAAAAGCATTGGGTGTAAAAGGGTTTCGTATTGATGCCGCAAAACACATGACGCACTGGCACTTGAACCAGGTTTTCAATAGCACAATAAAAAGTGGCATGCATTTGTTTGGTGAAGTCATCACCAATGGCGGCCAAGGAGATACCGAATACCATAAGTTTCTGAAACCTTATTTAGACGGCACCGATCATTCTGCGTACGATTTTCCATTGTTTCAACAAATACGTCGTGCGTTTTCTTTTGGCGGTAGCCTTTCGCAATTGATAAACCCCGAAGCTTATGAACAAGCCCTGCCGAGTAACCGAGCAATAACATTCAGTGTCACGCATGACATTCCCAACAATGGTATTTTTCGTCACAACATATTAGATCAGACCGATGAAATTTTGGCCAATGCCTATCTGCTTGGTCGCGATGGTGGTACCCCCATGATTTACAGTGATCATGGCGAAAGCGGCAGCCAGGATAACAACCGCTGGTACGATTATTTTAAAAAAGACTTCATTCAAAAAATGATCAGCTTTCATAACCTAATGCAAGGGAAGTTTATGGAAGTCGTCGCTTATAACGACTGCGCCATTTTGTTCCGGCGCGATGAAGATGGTATTGTTGGCATTAATAAATGTGGTGAGCCCCAATACTTCAACGTCAATACTCATGGCCGCTTTAAGTGGTATCGACACTATAAGGACCTAAACTCCGGCTACAACGAAATTTATATTACCGGTGGTAACTTTACCTTCAGTATTCCAGCACGCAATTGGAAAATGTGGGTGGCTCAATAACCGCCAAATAACAATGAGCCAGACAGCTGCTTCAGTTTTTCTAACGAAACACTGTCTGGCCTCGGCATTTATTTAAATAAATGCCATATTCTCGTCAATTTCACTCCTTCAATTTCGTAATCTACTCCTGAAGCCCTGATTTAATCCGATCGATAATCTGGCATAATATTTGTTAGATTCCATACCCCTTAAATCAACAGGTAACAAAAAATGAAACTAATAAATTCCTTTTTGCTTTTTATTTTGGGCTCATTCTTCACTGGCCTCTCCTTCGCCAACAGCAACACCAGCAAGCTTAACTCCATCATACTTCAATTGGATGACGTACTTTTTGAGCAAGTCTTTAATCAATGTAAACTTGAAGCGATGGAAAACCTCATTGCTGACGATTTTGAGTTTTACCACGACCAGGCCGGCATACAAAATCGCACTGACTTTATAAACGGCGTAAAACAACACATATGCTCCTCGCCCAATAAAAAGCCTATTCGAAAGCTCGTCAGTAACAGTATGGAAGTGTTTCCTATGACAAAAAATGGTGTGCTTTACGGAGCCATTCAAAAAGGTGAGCATGAATTTTTCATTAAAGAGCCTAACAAACCCGTTTACAAAACCAGTATCGCCAAGTTTACTCATTTATGGATACTGGAAAATGAAAAATGGATTTTAAAACGGGTGTTGAGTTTTGATCATCAATCACCCTTAGCTAAACAATAAAGAGCTCTTGCGCTCACATTTACCAAAATATTGAGATAAAAGAGTGTACAAAGTCGCGGTTTATGGTTCGCTTAAAAGAAATTTTCAATACCATGGGCTTTTAAAGCCGGCAACGTTTTTGGGTGTGTTCAAAACGGAACCCAAATACACCATGTACGACCTAGGCGATTACCCAGGTATTGTTGACTCAGGAAACTCAGCCATAACCGTTGAACTTTATGAAGTCAAGGAAGATATTCTTTTACGCTTGGATGAATTAGAAGAAGTTCCCGATTATTTTTACCGAGTTTTAACCGAAGTTGATGAATATCCTGCGGTGTGGATTTACCTGCTTAACCCAAAGCAGCTAGCAGGTAAATCTTTTCGAATGATCAAGTCCGGTAGCTGGAAAAAGAACAATAGCTAAAATTCTACAGTCACCCGAGAAGACACGCGTTTCGCTTTTTCAATCGCTTTCTCGATTGACACATCACGCGCCAATGCAACCCCCATACGACGACGACCATTAATCTCGGGCTTGCCAAATAAACGGATCTGAGTATCTTCGTCCATAAGCGCTTCAGCAAGGTTGGAATATTTCGTATCTGTCGAAGAACCTGTAGGCAAAATCACACTCGATGCCGAAGGGCCATGCTGTTTAATATTCGGAATTGGCAACCCTAATATCGCGCGAACGTGCAAAGCAAATTGGGACAAGTCTTGCGAAATTAAAGTGACCATCCCAGTATCATGAGGGCGCGGTGATACTTCACTAAAATAAACGTGGTCACCTTTAATAAACAGTTCGACCCCAAATATTCCACGACCATTATCTCCACATAGCGCCTCCACCACTTTTCGCGCAATGTCTTGTGATTTTGATAACGCCACTTCGCTCATCACACAAGGCTGCCAAGATTGTCGATAATCACCATCTTCCTGATGGTGACCAATCGGCAAGCAAAAGCTGATGCCGCCAATATGCTTAACGGTTAGTAATGTAATTTCATAATCAAAATCAACAAAACCCTCAATGATCACCTTACCTTTTCCAGCACGCCCTCCCTCCTGTGCGTATTGCCATGCGGTTTCAATATCTTCTTCAGATTTAATCACACTTTGACCTTTACCCGATGAGCTCATAATCGGTTTAACAACACAAGGCATACCAATATCCTGAACCGCCTTTTCAAAAGTATCTTGATTATCAGCGAAAGCATAAGGAGACGTTGGTAAGTCAAGTTCTTCCGCAGCCAGTGTGCGAATGCCTTCGCGGTTCATCGTCAATTGGGTAGCTCGCGCAGTAGGTACAATGGTTACACCCTCTCGCTCAAGCTCTGCTAAAGTGTCTGTGGCAATGGCTTCAATCTCCGGTACTACGAAATGCGGTTTTTCTGTTTCAATAACGTTACGCAGTGCGGCACCGTCAAGCATATCGATCACGTGACTGCGGTCGGCTACCTGCATACCTGGCGCATTGGCATAGCGATCCACAGCAATAACTTCAACGCCCAGTCGCTGTAACTCTATGATAACTTCTTTACCTAATTCTCCAGCACCACAAAGCAATACGCGAGTTGCTGATGATGAAAATGGTGTACCTATACTTGCCATAATCTATTCCGTTAATCAATGAATGTATAAGGATTATACCCGAAATTTTAAGTGCGGCGAATGAACCAACAATATCAAAGTTCAATCCCATTTTGATATGAATCACGAATTTTGGTAGCCAAGCATTCTGTTCTCCACTAGCCTTTTTACAGCTTGTATTTTCGAGCTAACTCTATGAAGAAAAACAACCAGATCTGAAATAAAAAACAACAACCAAAGCAATAAGGAGCTCCAATGAAAAAGTTAACAACCATAATTCTTCCTTTGATGGCAGCGACTAGCTTAGCAACTCAAGCCATGAACGAAGCAGAGAATTACGGACTGCTTGATGGTACTGACTTTGTTGATGACCAATTCCTGACAGAAGCTGAACTGGAAGGGCTTAAAAGCAGCACTAAATCCATTAACTATTTTTTAAATCCAACCGCCGTTGACAGTGACACCTCTTCACTTTCAAGTTTAGCGTTTGGTTTTTCCAAAGACTTATTCCAAGTCAGCTTGAGTTATTCAGAAATTTCGCCGGATGCGTCGCCTGTCGACTTTGATCAATATCGGTTAAAAGCCAAGTACAAACTTCTGCAACCCGAAGCGTCTGCTCCTTTTAGCTTAACCTTAGTAGGCTCACATAAACAAATTGAAGACATCTCAAACGATAATGAAATTGGTGTTGCGGGTGCCTATCATTTGAATAGCCAATGGATGTTTACGGCTAATTTGGGTTGGTATGAGCGAGATTTAGAATTTGGAGGTTCAGAAAACGATGCCAAGTACGGTGTCGGAGCCACTTTTTTGCTTAATGAAGCGAATATATTTGCAGTGGATTATATTGGGGAAAATGACATCACCAACGACGATGACTATTCCTTGTCCTATGTTTTACTTCTCCCACAAATTAAATCCAAATTTATTGCCGGAGCAGGTAAAAATGACGTGGTATTTTTAGGGTTTAATTATATCTTTTAATTGATAAGAAAATCTTACTAATACATGCCCTTCGACGGGCTTAAGCTCACCATTGATTATCGATACGTGAGCAAGCCTGTCGAAGATATTCAAGCCGAAAATTCTAACCTACTTTTTCATTGCTAAAGTCACTCCATCCGCCATCGGTAACATACTGATATCGACTCGTTGATCCTGATGTATTTTTTTATTTAGCGCCCGTATCGCTAGAGTGTCTACATCATGAACACTTTCATCGATGACACGACCGCCCCAAAACACGTTATCAATCATGAGTAAACCACCTGGACGCAATAGATTTAAGCAGGCTTCATAATAGCCATCGTAATTTTCTTTATCGGCGTCGATAAATGCTGCATCGAACGAATTAGATTGGCCACGGTTGATCAAGTGTTTCAACGTATCTAATGCGGGTGCTAGCTTTAAATCCATCTTATGGTCAAGACCGGCACGCAACCAAAACTCGCGAGCGATATCCGTCCACTCTTTACTTACATCACAACAGATAATTTTACCATCATCTGGCATAGCCATCGCCATGCATAAAGTTGAGTAACCGGTATAGGTTCCCACTTCAATGACTTTTCGTGCATTGAGCATTTTTAACAGCAGCCCCATTAACTGTCCCTGCTCAGGTGCAATTTGCATGCGTGACATAGCGTCTTTCGCCGTTTCATCTCGCAGATCTTTTAGTATCGAAGTTTCTCGTACCGAATGCTCAAACAGATAAGGATAAAGAGTGGCCAAATTAAGATCGGATCGATTTGACATCGAAAACCTCAGTGCGTTTTTGTTAAATTAACATTGTTACACAGCAGCTTTCGACTGAACAGAAAAATGATGACATTCAATGAAAAAGGCAACCTGTTATTCAGGTTGCCTTTATTAATTTTAACTAAACCGTTTACTGAATGTTAACTAAAATGTCTTCAATGACAAAAGCGCCATCATCATCACTGACTTTCACTCGCAGTTTATGCACACCGGCTTGCTTAAATCGGATACTGCCAGTCGCTTGATAATGATCATCGAAAATGCCATCTTCGTTCAGATCCCATGCATAAGATAACACGTCCAAAGCGCCCGGATCGGCAGCCGTAACGTAAAAATCAAACGCTTCTCCTTGACTGAGAGTTTGCTGTTCGGATATAGCCACGATCGTCGGGGAGAGGTTCTTCACGTTAATTGTCACATCTCCAGCATCTACAAATACTTCATCATCTTTAACCTGACTGCTGAACCGATAAACACCTTCGTCTTCGAGTAACACATGGTGTTTAATCGCCCCCTCTCCCGTTGCAAAGCCTATCGACTGCTGCTCAAGAAAAAACACCAGCGGCTCACTACGGTTCGGATCTTTTGCCGCGAGCATTAACGTCACTTCATCACCCTCGTTAACTTCTAGTGCTGAAGCACTCAACATTTGTGTGATCTTAGGCGCAACATTTAGGGCATGGTAACTGAGTTTAATGGTTAATTTAGGTCGCAACACTGATTCGACAGATTCAGAAGAATAAACCGTAATACCATCATCATTTCCGCTGGTATTGTCACGAATAATCGCTAGCCCATAGTTAGGTAAATCACCATTTAACCAGCGAGTCAATGTTGAAGTGATATCCAAAGTTCGAATCGCATTATTGGCCGGCTCATTGTCTCCTTTAAACGATGCGATTTGAGCGCCAGTTTCCGTCCCAACCTGAATACCACCTACTAAACTGTTCCATGTCGAGCTTTCGCTCCAGTCACTGGTCATCGGGTAAAGTCGGTAGGTCGAGTTCCCCATATCTTGATCGTTTTTTAAGTTAATACTGAGCTCTGCGGAATCTATGGTCGCATTACTCGGGATACGAACTGGCGAAGGATCACCTTCATAATAAGGCCCTTGAGTAAGATCAGAAAATCTCAATATGGCCTGACCTGCATAGTCACTCCACCAGGAATTTTGAGTATCATCATCGACTATCAGTTCGCCGCTATCGCCGTAGCTATTATTTTTTGAAGCTTCATTGATCCAAGTATCATCCGTTCCATGATAACCATTCAATCCATTTTGTAACACGACTTGGTTGTCGCTTGGTTGTCCGCGAAATTCGTTAAAGTTTACGTCAAGAATAAACGAACTCTCGGAATCCTTATCCCATTCATTGCGGGTAGGCGAGAATGTTTCACCCAAAATTTTATTGTCTTCAGGCATCAAACGATAGATTCGCATCCAGCCATCACCGCCGTTCGGTCCACTTTGATAATCTGCCAATACTTCATGTACGGTTGAGCCAAAATGATTGCTACTTGATTGACGATATTCTGAATGATTGTGACCACAATGCACCAGATATATTTGGCGATTGGAGGCAACAAAATTATTAAAAAAATCATCCGACTTTATACCATCATGTCGATACAGAGGTTCAAATGTATAATTAAAATCGGTATAGCGCCCAGCGCCAAGCACCGACCAATCAAACAAATAACGGTGAGTGCTCACCCAAACCGGCAAATCATGGTGTTCATTCAATACACCTTGTGCCCAAGCCAGTTCTTCTGCTGGCGTTTCCATCAAAATATGAATAAACAAATATTTCATTCCCGCCACTTCGATGATTTGGTAACTGCTTAATCCACTTTCAGAAGCGCCACCGAACCAAGGTTTATTTTGAAAACGCTCGGGATTAAAGTAAGTCAAGTAGTTGGTACCGTCTGGATCATAATAATCGCCAGGATAAAGAAAATCGTGATTTCCACCAACAACACCATAAGGTATGTTGGTATTGTCTAGTACCGACATCGAGTTGAATGCATTCTCCCATTGCTGAATCGTCGCCGCTTCATCCACTATATCACCAAGGTGGGTTACAAACCGAATGTTATAAAGCCCCTTGTTATTTGCAATCCACTGCGTTTGCGCGGTGTAGGTTTCCGGGTAATCGGCAGAGTAGTTTTGAGTATCGGGTAATGCCACAACCGTAAACTCTTCCGCTTCTGAATTTATCGCCAGAGTACTGAAAATAACGGCTGCGAATGTATGTCTATGAAACAGAGTATTCATGATGACAGGCTCCCTTTCTTATTTTTTTATGGTGTGTTTTTCCGAAGAGTTTAATGACTCTTCGAGCATTTTTTGGGTTTGAGGTGAATTATCAAACTCGAGAATTAAAGCTCTGGCTTCTTGAAACTCCTTATTTCTGCCTACTGCATTCAATGCTTCTGCGATCATCACACCACGATCAATCACAAATGCACGAGAACCTCTTTTTTCACCACGCTCCGCGGAGGCTGGATGCAATATTTTATTACGCTGATATAAAACAATTTCACCTTTTATCGCCTGAATTGGCTCTATAAGATCCAGAAGTTCTTGATAACGCTTTTGTTTGCTGAGCTCTTCGCTCACGTAGTCAAAAAGCCCATGACGTGCTCGACTTCCTGGAGGTAATTTATTAAACAATTCAAATATTTTTGACTGCTTATCGAGCGTCAAATCGATTCGAGCAATATCGCCACTGAGCTTGGCATTTGCCGGGTTCAGTCTCAGATGTTCTTCTGCAACGGTCCTATTTTTTAACAACACATCTTGCGCCTCTTTATGCTCACTGGCTAATTCAAGTAGCGCACCAATGACCTGCGGTCTACGACTTTTTGCGGCTAAAGAATCTTCCATCATAGCTTCACGCAAGCACTGATCGTACAAGGCAATCGATTCATCGTATTGCTCAGCCAATGCTAATGCAGCAGCTTTACGTTCACGATTAAAAAATGGATTACGATTTGACTTGATGGCATTATCAATTCGCGCTAGCCCCTCTTTACTGATGATGAGAGACTGCAGTTTCTTTTCCACCAACAAAGTAACGGCATCATACGGAAGTCGTGATAAAACCGTTCGCTGTCCATCAAGAATCAACAGTTCAGGGCCGTTAACTTCAAATTCAGCAAGTTGTGCTTGATGTTTAGAAAAGTTATGTTCAACGATAACAGTTTCTCTCACCAGCAAGTCAATCAGGGTGTTTGACTTTTGACCAGGCCAGCGAAAATGACGCCAGCCACGATCATCTTGACCAACATAAACAAAAACCAGTTTATGTTCCTTTTGCGCTGTATCAAAAGCCTCTTCAATGGTATGTGCATGAAACGCCGTACCATAATAGCCAGGATGACTCTCCGTTATTGGAGTAAACAGCAGAAAACAAAATAGAAAAACCAATGAACCAGATGGGCTCGAACAGAACCTATACATAGAGAACCTCATGTTGTTGTGACTTTAGAAGTAGGCAAATGTAAAGCTGGATCAAAATGCCAAAAGAAAATGTTCGCATGCAGTATGAAAATCAAATACGAATTTATTATGACAGCTGTAATAAAGTTTGATTAAGAAAATGCTTTTAAATTACTCTATGCGATGGCTCGTCGAGTTTTTCTAACCTTCCAATGATGCCCCATCTCAAAGCGAAAACCCTAACACCTCCAGTATTTTCATCTATACTCTTATATAGCCACCTGGGATGACATTTAATGATTGACGCAAATTTTTATATTGGTCAAATTGTTCACCACAAGCTGTTCGACTATCGCGGTGTTATTGTCGGTGTTGATATGGTTTTCAGCAACTCAGACGAGTGGTACGAAACCGTTGCGTTATCACGACCACCTAAAGACCGCCCCTGGTATCATGTACTGGTTGATGAAGCCGATTACTCCACTTATGTTGCGGAACGAAACCTGGAGCCGGACGAGTCGAACGAGCCTATTAGTCATCCTTTATTGGAGCATTTTTTTGATCGATACGATGGTTCAAAATACATTTTGAAGTCTAACTTAATTGACTGATAAAACATGGCCAATTTTGGATTCTCTCTCTTAATAGAAAATTTCATCGATCGATTTTCGATGAAGTATTAATTCGCCAAACTAATATTTTTTCTTTAAAAGGAATATACCCAAAGTTAGAAAAGATACGCCGATAACAAATACAATAGAATAAATATAAATGCTATTCCTTGATGATTCAGTTACCTCATTAACGATCAACTGAGCTTCATAGCTCGGATTCCATATACTTTGACGTATCACCTGAACTGTCCCGGAAAATCCTTTTCGAAAATGTTGCTCTCCCAACTTATACATTTGTCCATCTTTCACACCCATTCGAGTATGGAAGTAACCAAACTCTTTACTCACCAACGCAACGGTTCGCTGCTGCTCATTTATAAAATTAATTCTGATCGAGAAATCTTTACTTTCTATCGCTCGACCCGGTACTTTTAACCAAAGTGCTAAATAAGTATCGTCACTCACAGAGAAAGGATAATTGACATCGCTCACCGTTGACTCGGAAAGGTTTACCGGATATTGAGCCAGAGTTTCTGCATTTGAACTTATAAAGTGGGCAGAAGCAAATAGAATCGCTACCAACAAGCAAATAGCGCCCACTACGATGCAAATGATACTCGAAACTCGCACAGGTTATCTCAGTAGTTTTTAAAAGGATTAAGTGGATTTGTAGTTGTACTACTGATTATAGATGATGACTTAGTTAAAAGAGGCGGTATTACTAATTATAAGAACAGCTATGAGCCTCACAATAGACGAGGCGGTTCGCTAACTCTCGATCTTGAACGCCGCTTCAGAATGGCTTTCAGTAAAGGGATTTTCACCTGGCTGTAATAATAACGTTCTCTCTCCGCGCTGATAAAAACGTACTGATGACTTTAATTGTCCGGCTGTTTCGTCTACATCACAAGTGAAGAAACTGCCATCTTCAAGTCGAATTCCGACTCGTTTCACACCACCTTGCTCGACATAAAGATTCTTCGGCGAAACGCCAGGTAAATACGTAATTTTGCCTTTTACACGTCGTAACCATTGACGAACCAGAACGTCATCGCCCAGGCGAACACCTGTTTTCTTATCCGAGTAATAAATCATTGTTTTTTATAACAAATAGTAAAGAAGCCCCAAACGTTGAAAAATACTAGCATAGGGTTACTCTCCAAACTTGTGGAAAATTACCATTTATCATGCAAACCAGTCTTATGTTTATTATTCGAACTCTCTGCGAGTTGATCGAGAGGACTCTTACAAATCGTTCATATACCAACCAATCAAACTCAACAAACACCTGCTTTTCGATATGAAAACATATTTGATAACAACTCTATTCAATACTCTCTCAATGAGATATAAGTCACTTTAATCATACTAATTCAAAATAGGGACTAAATGAACAGCGACGTATCTTTCCAAAGGGTGAAGCAATTTCCTTTACTGATGTGGATATTGCTATTCGGTGCGTTTATTACGCGTGGCAGTTATTTCATGGTATGGCCGTTTCTATCGGTTATTCTTTACAACTCTTTTGGTATCTCGGCTACTCAAGTGGGTCTTATCCTCACTTTTGCAGCCGTTATTTCGGTTTTTTCTGGCTTTGTAGGCAGTATGTTGTCCGACATATTTGGCCGTCAAAAAATCATGATACTTTGCGGACTATTGTATACGATATCATTCAGTTTACTGGCCAATGCCGATACCATCGCCGAATACGTTGTTGTTATTACCCTCTGCTCCATTGCCACGGAAGTATGGCGGCCGGCTGCGTCCGCCCTTATTGGTGATATGATAAGCGATATAAAATCACGCGAACTGGCCATGCAGTCCATGTATTTTACAGTGAATGTGGGTACGGCAATTGGCCCAATTATTGGATTTTGGTTAGGACTTTCTGGCGAGTCCGCTTCTTTTTATATCACCGCAGCCGCTTTTGCATTATTTTTGATTGTTTTGCTGTTCGGTTTTAAAAAGCACTTTGGCTTTGTAATCTATACAAATCGAAATAAAGCCGGCCAACGGGCCACTCAAAACTCGCAAAATCACTTACTAAAATCGCTAAAAGTATTGATGCAAGCTCGCCTTTTACAGTGCTTAATTATCGCCAACATGACATGCATGTTTATTTACGGGCAGATGGACTCTACTTTGGTTCAGTACCTAACCCGTGCTGAAGTTCCAGAACTCTTGGCATTGGTTTCTAGCCTAATCATGACCAACGCATTGGTGATCATTAGCTGTCAATTTTTGCTACTTAAATTAATGGCTCAACTACCATTAGTTCGCCGCATCCAAATGGGATTAATATTGCTAACCATTTCTCAAATTTGGCTAGCACTGAATCCACTCGATTGGTTTTGGGGTTGGATTGGGGCCATTGCCATCATGAGTCTAGCCGAAGCCATATTATTTCCAACCATGAACGTGCATATCGACCGTATCGCGCCTAATCATTTACGCGGCGCGTATTTTGGTGCAACATCGTTTTACTCGTTTGGTTTTGCCTTAGCACCTTTAGGTGGAGGATTAATGCTGGATTACATTGGTGGGTTTTGGGTGTATATGATCTGCGCTCTGCTTAGCTTACTGGTGATTTATTTGTATTCGATATTAGAGTCATTTAAACGCCCCAACATAATAAATACCCCAACGTCAGGCACAATTAAAGAGGCTGGTGTAACGGCAGATTAAATGTCCGCCACGTCAGGCAATGATTAACTCTAACTCGGAATAATAACGATCAATTATTCCATCAACTCTTGCATCGAGTCGCTAAATGCTGCTATAGAAGGGTAATCACTGTCTTTATTATTTTCTTCAAACGATTGAATCATAGCACTGGCAACGGCATTAACGTCGTGTGATATACCATCGCTGGTTTCAGGTAATTCGCTTAACTCAGTAGACATAGTTAACACCTTTAGCTCATAGGTAAATGAAAAATAATGCCGTTAACTATAGTGCGATTTTGTGACAAATTTTTTAATACAACGTATTCATTTAATTTTTAATTCAAATTGAGAACAGCGTGTTAAAAAGTTTCCAGTGGTATTCCTAATGCGGTTTCGGTAAATTAGGCATACAAAGTAAAAAATAAGAAAACTATGCCGACCACACTCATACTAGGCGCAAGCAGTAACCCCACGAGGTATGCTTATAAAGCGCAAAAACAACTGCTCAATCATGGTCATGACGTAATTTTGGTCAATCCCAAAGGTGGAGCCATCGATGGCTTACCTTGCTTGAAGAGTTTAAGCGAAGTCAATGCAAAAGTTGATACGGTTACGCTTTATGTTCGTCCTGAAATTCTGGCCCATGAAGTCGATGCGATTAAAAAATTAAAACCCAGAAGAGTGATATTTAACCCCGGAACAGAAATAAAGCAAGCTGCCGACTCGTTTAAGTCGGCTGGTATCGAAGTGGAAGAGGCTTGTACTTTGGTGCTACTGTCTATAGGAAGCTATTAACTTAAAACCTTTTTTATCGTATCGATAAAAAAATAAACGTTCGAAGTTAATGTGCTGGTGTTGAACTGGAGTTACTTGCAGCCTGCTTTCTTTCAAGAGAGGCTACGCGATCCAGTAAACGTTGGTTGTCATTCGATAATCGTTTTAATTGATCTTTCAATTGCAATATTTGTTTTTCGGTGTTTTGTGAAGTTTGAGAGACCTGTTCAATCGAGCTATTCAACGTTGAAGCTGTTTTTTGCTGCATACTGACTTGCTCACTGATGATATCGATATTGGTGCTGAATACATTAAGATCGGTGCGCAATGCACTTAGCCCATCATCAACTTTGGCAATATTCTTATTTAAAATCGATTTATTTTGCTCTATTGATTTATTGAGCCCTTGAACTTCTGAAGCCACTTCCTTTAATTCGGCTTGGTTACGACGCCAAGCGGAAGCCCAAAGCTTATCCATTTGCTCCCAAAGCGCATCCGCTTTATCACTCAACTCTTTTACCTTAACTTGCAAAGCCACCGTTGACTCGCCTATTGCTTCGCCTGTTACAGAAAGTCGTTGCTCTAATTCTCCAATTCGCCCCTGAGCGGATATTAACTGGGTCTGTTGTGTTTGAACTTGTATAAATAACCATCCACAGGCTCCCGCCGAAGCCAGAGCCAAAAGAGATACGAGTACTATCCCGAGTGAAGAACTGGATTTAGGAACATCGTTTACCGCCTCGGAGCTCCTTTTACGCGGAGGGCGAGCTGCTCCAAAGTCATCACGCTGCGGAACTATGGGAGATAGTGAGGTATCGTGTTGTTGATTGGTCATAGATATTGCTTTTGATAGTTTGGTTTAATCACAAATGTATAAATGAGATGTTAACTTAATTTAAGATATAAGACTATATTTCAGCCAAAAGTTCAACGGATCGACATTGTTGAAACGTAAAAATTATTGTCTTAAATCTCGGGCGCTTTACTTATTCCGACAATCATTTAAGCATTCTCCAGCGGCTCTCGCTTCATCTTCATGCGCTTTATCACGCCAGGGCTCTTTGAGTGCTGACTGATACCAAGACTTCATTGAAGCAAGAGCCAAAATTTGCTGAGCATACATTTGTGCCGCTTCACTTAAATCTATTTGATAGGTTTGCCAACGAAATACAACAGGAGCAAACATCGCATCTACAGCAGTGAATGAATCGCCCGCCAAATAGGAGCCACCAAACCGAGACAACCCTTCGCACCAAAGTTGGTCAATGCGACTCCATTCACATTTTAAAGCTGAATTAAAATCGAAAAGCTTAATGCGTAAGCCACAACTCATAGTACAAATATTTCGTATGTGACTAAAACCAGAATGCATTTCAGCAGAAGCGCATCGAGCCCAGGTACGCGCCTCAACGGATGAAGGCCATACCTGCGGATACTTTTCTGCCAGGTATTCTACGATTGCAAGTGAATCCCAAATAGTGATATCACCATCCACCAAACAAGGTACTTTGCCACTCGGCGAAAATTTTTTAAACGCCGATTGATTCATCGTGCCTTCAAATGGCACCAACACTTCTTAAAACGGAATGTTCCGTTCTTTCATTAACACCCAGGGACGCAATGACCAGGACGAATAATTTTTATTGGCGATGTAGAGTTTTTGCATTGGGTTTTCATTCTATTTAAATTGAACCAAATCTTTTATCTTGTTTCCTCATTCTTCTCAAGCAAAAAAATCATTTCTTTAGCCACCAATGCAGCGGAAGGTAGGAACATGGTAGAGACAATGCGATCATCGACAATGACATCATGCTTATCGGTAATATTGGATTTATTGATAACGTTGGCTCCATGACTTCGCAAACGGTCTTCCACCAAAAAAGGTAACAATGTACCTTGCTTCGCCCACGACTTTTCCTTCTCAGTGGAATTGGGAAATCCTGCGACACGTTTTCCCTTTACTAAATAGTAACCATTACTGAGTTTTGAATTTACGAAACCACCTGCACCATGACCGGCGCTACCAACGACGCCACCCTGTTCATAAACCGATGCTATTGAATTTTGTAACCTTTCATCAAAAGCGACATCAAACAAATTACCGTAGCCGCCGCCAATATAGACCGCCATATATTCTTCCGGTTTTATTTCTTTTGCGGTTATTGAGTCATTGGCCTTGTCCAAAAAACCTTCATACTTAATGGTATAACGGCTAATTCCCAAAGGCTCCATCATAAAAGGGACCATGCCTCCTTTAGGGGAAGCAAAGTCCACTTCATAACCGTGTGATACAAACACATGATAAGGTGGCGCATACTCCCAAAGGTTATTACGTGCATCGTGCTTTTCAGCGTCACCCATATCTAACAAATTGGATGCGATAAATAATATTTTTTTAGGCGGTGCTGCGTTTATCCAAGCAACAAAAAATACACTAAAAAAAAGTAAAAATTTCCTGAATAACTTCATATCAATACCAAATGAGCAGTTACTAATATGGCATAGACGCGTTATTCGCTTAAATAGTTTAATTGACTCGTGAATCTTATTCGTTAGCATTTCGAGTTAGAGTGCTTTCGGTAACCTGTTCACTCCAAATAATAAGCCAGCGTTGCCGAGACGACGGTTTCGTCTGCAATATCCACTCTATCGAACTCATACCAGCGAGTTTTAACGGTTAACTCCAATAAATCACCAATACTGACTTGCACACCCGCTTCTGGATAAATGGCTAGCGCATTGCGATATCGACACGCGCTTAAATTATCCTCACAAACGCGGTCTCGACCGGTATAAAGGCCAATACCAGCGTAAGGCCGTACTCTTCGAAAATCAGGGTGCACCATCATTCCAGCATGCACTCCAGTTATGGTAACCCGCTCTGAGAGTGTGACATTGACAGGCTCTTTCGAATCAAGTCGCAGCCAATAGTAGCCAGCATAAATTGAAATGTATTGATTACGTCCCATGTAATTTAAGCCCCAGGCACTGACATCATACTTATCGCCTTCCATCGACTTCTCTAGCGATACGCCGGTAAAGCGATCCTTGGCTAGCGCTGAGGTCGCCGAAAGACCTAAAACAAGCAACATTAATCGCAACATAAGCGCAATGACCTTAAAGAATGATTCTTTTTATAATTGTAGCCAAACCAGGCGTTAAAAGGGGGTATAGTTTGCCAAATACTTTTGAGCCTAAGAATATTGACTATGCTCATAGAAACTCAAGAAAAGGTCTTAAAGCATGTGCGGAAGGTATTTACTAAGAAACGCTCCGGAATGGGCGACTCATACTCCCTGGCGGCAGTACTGGGAAGATATCAGTCAATTTTCTCCCCGCTACAATATTGCACCTTCGCAAGAGTGTCTCGTAATGATTTACGCCAATGAACAACCCAAGTTAACGCCGATGAGATGGGGGTTTCGTCCTAGTTGGGCGAAGGCTTCGTTTGCAAAAATAAACTCACGAGCAGAAACCCTTTTTAGCAGCAAGATGTTTGCTCACTCCGCTCACCATCGACGCTGCCTAATTCCTGCAGATGGATTTTATGAACCGAAAGGTCCATCCTCTCAAAAATCTCGTCCTTGGTACTTGTTTCAATACTCAGCTCAACAGTCGTTTACGTTTGCAGGAATCTGGACTCATTACCAACAAAAAGATGAGGAATATTTTAACTTTAGTATTATCACGACTACCGCTAATAAACAAATGTCGCCTATCCATGATCGTATGCCAGTAATACTCAAGCCAGAAGAATGGGAAGACTGGCTCACCAGCAGTGACGAAAATCGCTTGCAAACTCTTACTGAAAGTAGAGACTATCCAGGTATGGAACAGTTTGCTGTTTCAGATCGGGCGAAAAATCCTCGTAATGAAGGGCCGGACTGTATCATTCCTACAGAACAAAAAGGGCTTTTCTAGTATTATCTCTATCGGGTTTTCTTAAACCTCGATGCGCTTTGTTTTTACACCAATACTTAATATGAAACACTTCCAATGATAAACATAATAGCGCCGCATAAATTCAAACACGTTCCCTGGAAAAATGGCAAAGGCACAACTTTAGAACTTGCCATGAACAACGGAGGTACTTTGTCCGAGTTTGACTGGAGGCTAAGTATTGCGAGCGTTGTTGAAAACGGCGCCTATTCCGCATTTTTTGGCTATACAAGAAATCAAATATTATTGAATGGGTCAGGCATTGAACTACTGCACGACAATGGCGTCTCCAACACAATAGCTAACCCTCTCAGCATGGCGACTTTCGATGGAGGCTGTCATACATTTGGCCGACTTATCAATGGCCCCATTACTGTATTTAACTTGATGACTCGCACTGGTCAATTTCGCTCTAATGTAAAAACATGGATAAATGATGCAACACATCAATTCGAAGCTTCGTCATTGAACTTTATTTATTCCATGACGGAAGAAATAAAAATTTCGCTCGATAAAGAAAAAGTCAATTTTAATTTATCACGAGGGCACCTTGCTTATATCATTCCGACGGTAAAAGAAAAAATAACGATCGCTGGACAAAGCTTAATATTTATTGCTTTAGTTGAAGTCACCGAATAAATAATTTTCCAATAAATCTGAGTGCATTTAACAAATTCTGAATAGTTTTGAATTAAATGAGATAACAAGAGTTATTTAAACACTAACTCAAAGAACAAACTGCATAGACAGCATTTCAATTAAAGTATAACTTTAAAGAATAATGTTATCTATCTAATTGACAACCAATCTCTTATAGTAATTGATACACAAGTTAGCCTGGACAACTCAACGCATAAATACGTATAATTTTAACGCACCCACCAACTGCAAAAGGAATCTTGCTATGAGTAACAACACTTGTAATTCCACTCCAATTTTTCAACAAGAAGTCGGCTCCGTATTGGATAAAATAGTGAATAAAATTTTTGCCGATGTCGATAAGCGAGTCAACAAACAACTGTCTGATTTAAAAGTCGTAAACCCAGAAAACAGTCCCAACAAGCAAGATATTGATCGGCAACTAAAAAATGCAGTAATAGGTAGTTTTGGTTCAGCCTTAAACCCTAAATTAATTGCCGACATAAAGTCGAGACTATCACTAGACCTCCCCTGTAAAACCAAGCAACTAAAGCAACAATTATCAAACCAATCGATACGAGATGTTGAAGAAGACCTAGCGCTGATTATTGCCTATGGTTATCAGCATGGTTTATCTATGGAGAGTTTTAAACAACTCCCAGCAAAGTCAATGACCTTTGAGTTCCATGCCTCACCTAACCTTCAAGAGTTTGAACTGCATGCGTTACAGTTAAATATTTCACCTCAGTTTCGTAACAATTATGTAGCATCTGTTCGAAACAGTGAGGCCTTAATAAAAACAGGTGCACGATATGAAAAGGTAAGCAGTAAAGAAGAAATCATAAAATACATTATTACGCTTGGTGTACCTCTATTGTTTGAATGCCTCAAATGGGTTTTCGAGAAATTAAAAGAGGCCTTAACTTCCGGCAGTGATGAAGATCTTGAAGAGGCACTTGAAGATGCTATCGATAAAGCAGAGGATGTTTTGGACGATATTGAAGATGAAATCGACGACGTAAAAGATGACATTAACGACCTCGATGATGATATCGACGAACTGGAAGACGACTTAAAAGACGAAGATGATGAAGATGACAGAAAGGAGATCAAAGAAGAAATTAAAGAAAAAAAAGATGAGAAAAAAAAGCTTGAGAAAAAACTCGACGATCTCAAAGAAGCCGAGAAAAAACTCGAAAAAGGCATTAGTCGTATGAAGGAGGCCAAACTGAAACTCGATTGATAGAACAAATCTAATTCAATAAGGGGGCTTAAAGCAGCCCCATTTTTTTAACTTTATTACTTAGATTGAGTCTTCTTTACCCAAAAACCAGTAAATAAATGGTCTTCTTCAGCATTATCGTATCCAGACACGAGCCCGGTTATATACCCTTCTTCTTTTGCATCTTCATGAAAATTTTCAACATCATCAAGGTCCATTTTTAACTGCTCCATATTGGTGTTATATCGCTGCGCGAAAATAACTGACAACATTTTTCCAAGAAAACTTTCATAGGCATTGACATAAACAGGGTAAAAATTCTTTTTTGCCATCTGCTCATAAAGGTCCTCATAATTATCGACATTGACCCTCGCGTGAAGTTCTTGTTTCGTCGATATTTCAGGACGAAATAAAGCCGTAATAATCGGCTCTTGCTGTCTATACTGAACTGAAATTGCAGCGGCGCCATAGCCTGCTTTTCGAGCTTGATAACGCAGAGAATTATAATCACTCAGCGACATTGCATGCTGGGTAATGACTTTGGAAAGATCTTGAACATAAATGGTCATGAACTTGAGTTGCCCCTCTATCAATGTCGAGTCAATTTCTTTTAATGAATACCCATCAATAAACGCCTGGTTCATAGTCTCCATATGTTGTTGCTCATTTAACAACGCGTAAACAAGCCATGGTGTTTGTGCGGGACGCCAACTGACATTGATAAAAGGTTTACCACCTACTGTGTAAACGTCGGCGCTACTCGGTGAAAATCCAGATTCTCTAAGCCAAAGCGTTAACCGACTAAACTCCTCTAATGATTGCTGATTAAAAGGAAGGTCGTCAACCAGCGATCGTATCGGCCAATAAAACGCACGCTTCATAGGAATTGCTTTTTGCTGTATGGGCTGCCACTTTAAAAAACTATCTTTAACGGCTTGCATTGAAAACAGTCCCTTATCAAAAGCGATAGACTGTAATGCATTTTCTTTTTCCAACCGTAGTCCTAAATGGGCGTAGTCGCTCAGGCCACTGTGCCCTGCTCGACCTAAAGTTGCTCCAGATTTAATAATGACCTGTTTGCTTTGAGGTAAACTCGTTTGCTCCCAAACGGAAGGATCATGTGGAGATGCGACGGGTTTCGGCAAGAGCTTTTCATCATGACTGCAAATTGATTTAGGAATAGTACCTTGTTTCAGATAGGCATAAAGCATTCGACTTCCATCATTATGCTCTATCCATAAATGATTACCATATCCCGGTATTTGAGTGTCCTCTTCCGGTGTTTTTAAGCCCAGTGCGTCGTCAAACTCACCGGGTTTATCATTGTCAGGAGCATTTCGCCAACAGGCGATGACTTTCCCTTCTCGAATGGCCAAAATCGGCTTATTAAAGATAAACGCCTCATCACTGTCATCGCCGTCGGATGTATGCCATTTATCGTTGATGAATTGAACCGCAAGAATTTCATACATTTCCGCTTGTTGCTGCCACTGGATATACTCTTTGTTTGCTAATGCATCACCTGAAATTGGAAATACATTAGCATTAACAACTGTAGTGAAAAGAAAGAGTTGAGTAACGACTAGAATTAATCTCATAACCAAATCCTAAGCAGATTTACTTTATTTACAGTTACTCTAGTTGATTTCTTTAG
The DNA here is from genome assembly GCF_055326765.1 of Pleionea sp. WD8-19. Taxonomy (NCBI): domain Bacteria; kingdom Pseudomonadati; phylum Pseudomonadota; class Gammaproteobacteria; order Oceanospirillales; family Pleioneaceae; genus Pleionea; species Pleionea sp. WD8-19. The sequence goes on from NZ_JBUZOU010000012.1 coordinate 52,471, forward strand.
CGTTTACATTGTCAGACATCTCATTATTGTTAGTTATTCAAACGACGATACTGATTCATTTTTACGATATTTTTTAACAGAGAAAACCGGTTAGCACATATGAAATAAATTTAAACCTTTATCCTGAAATGCTCGTCTCACAATGTTAAGTTCTAAAATAATGAAATAAATGGGGTAATACATGAACCACCGCCTTTCTATTGCCATTTGGGGTATTTGTTTAATACTCAACTCAACTTCCATACGTTCGGATGACAAAGCAGACCCCATTCCTGATATTACCGAAAAAGAAAGCCCATTAATTGATGCGAAAATATCAAGAATCATCAACGAAAATCACATAAAAACCGCTGGTGTTGCGGTCATCAAGCAAGGAAAAGTAATTTGGACTGGCTATTTTGGTGAACAAAGCCCGGGAGTACCGGCGTCTCAACATACGCTATTTAATGTCGCCTCTATTACTAAGGCAATAACCGCAGAAACGGTATTACGGTTAATCGATGCAGATAAACTCACACTCGATGAATCAATGGCTTATTTTTGGGTTGATCCCGATATTACCAATGACTCACGTCACAAACTTTTGACTCCGCGGTTGGTACTGACTCATACGACCGGTTTCCCAAACTGGCGCTTTTTTTTAAACGATCGAAAACTTAAGTTCATTAACGACCCTGGAACAAAATTCAGTTATTCCGGCGAAGGGTTTGAATATTTAGCTCTGTTTGTAGAGAAAAAATTGCACACGCCATTTGAGCAATTAGTGAAAGATTACCTTTTTAAACCTCTCGATATTAAAAACGCGGCTTTCGCCATTGATCCAAATACATTCTCTAACTTGGCTCAAGCCATACAGGCTGACGGTTCATTTAGTGGCCATTACTGCCGGCCTAGTGGCTGGTGCCGTAAGCCCGGCAGTTGGTCCGCCGCAGATGATTTAGCAATCAACATAATTGACTACGCCAAACTTTTAATATCGGTTATGAATTACCAAGGAAAGAATCAGTCACTTTCATCCAGTCGTTATTCTATCGCTAAAGATAGAGATTACTACAAAACCGTAGAGTGTTTGCCAAAGTCATCTACAAAATGCCCCCTAGCACAAGGTTATGGATTGGGATGGAGTGTTATTGACTACGGAGACTACAAAGTTATCGGTCATGGTGGAAGCGATTGGGCCGAAACGACTCAATCGTATTTTTACTCTGATTCACGTGATGGTGTTATCGTTTTTCTCAATGGTGAGAGTACTAATGGGTTAGTTGCGATGGCAAAAGTATTAGGAGTCATTGATCCAAAATCCCCATTAATTGACTTATACAAACGGTGGCATAAAAATTCCGTAGCACAAAAAATGATAGATACGGATAAATCTGGATGATTCAAAAAGGATTTTTTTTTAAATACCCTCTTCTTACTTGCGTTTTAGTTCGGACGACAAAAGTGACTCAAGTTATTTAATCGATAATTCAGTGCTATTAAATACCATTAATTTCTAATCCGGTTAACCAAAAGGAAAGACTAAAAGCGTCAATCTCATCTTAACGAAGTAATAATTCCTGACCTATTAAGCAAAATTTATCCGCGGTTTGCATCAGCTCATCGGCCGTTAATTGAGGTACACCGTAAACATGCGTTTCGCAACCATGCAAGGCTTTAACACGACTGAGCAAGATAGAAAAGTCACCATCCCCCGACACCAAAACAATACGGTCAAGGTCGGCGGCATGTTCCATAATATCGACAGCGATGCCCACATCCCAATCACCTTTGGTCGAACCGTCTCGACGTTGAATGAGCGGTTTTAGTTTGACTTCGAAACCAATCGCCCGCAGTATATTTTGAAACTGCCGTTGCTTTTCATCGCCTTTATCGATGGCGTAGGCATAGGCTTTAGTAACTTCGCCAACCGACGTTATATGACGCCAAAATTTATTGTAATCGAAATGGCGCTTATAAGTATGCAAGCAGGTGTAATACACATTTTGAACATCAACATAGAGCCCTACTTTCATTGCATTCATTACCTTTGTTTTGAGCGGGTTCTATAATAACCTGCATTTCACTCGACTCGGAAACACCGTTAGGGTCAGGTCTTTCTTTGCCGCTCCACCGACTTTAACAATCGACTCACCGTACTATAATGACACCCCAAAAACTCACCAATTTCCCTCTGGCTATACCCGCCGGAGTAATAAGCTTCGGCGATGGCAATATCTCGCTCATATTTTTTAAAATAAGTGGTTAAGGCATAAACTTTCTTGCGTTGCTTTTTCGGAATTTCCGATAAATTGGGCTGTTGTTCTTTGGATAAATGACTGAACGCCTTAGTAACAAAATCATCGCTTCCCAATACCAGCTGCCCTTGAAGGTTTTCCAGAGGAGACTCGACTCCCACGCCTTCGTTTACAAACTGTTGATATTTATCAATTGCCCGTTTTGGCTGCTTGTCAAACTGACTCAATAACCAGTCTCGATTGAGCCACTCTGGAACTTGCTGCGCACCAACCGTCGTCTTATAACTACTCCAACGATACTTAGCGACATCATCAACCATATTCGCTCGAACTGGGTTCAGAACAACATAACGGCAAAGCTCGAGTAGGTAACTGTCTTTATCCACTAATATTGCTTTAAAACGCCCCTGAAAAACATGACCCAAACGTTTTTTCGGGCGACTTTTGTTAAACCACTGTGTATATACACCGTTGAGGTGTCTCATACCCTTCGAAAGAGTGCTGTCGAGCGTTTCCACCATAAGGTGATAGTGATTACCCATCAGGCAATAGGCGAACACCTGCCACTGATATCGCTCACACGCTTTTTCCAGTATCGATAAAAAGCGATAGCGGTCATCATCGTTGTGATAAATCGCCTGTTGGGCATTACCGCGAGATGTGATGTGGTATATCGCACCTGGGTATTCTATTCGGATGGGTCTGGCCATAATTAAAGAGTGTAGTGCTTAGCATATTGCAATTCAAGACCTGACCCTAGTTAATTCCGTCTTATCCCTACAACTTTAACTAAGCGCGATACTTCATTACGAGATTTTTTAAGGCATATAATGAACGTGTTCATTTTTTTACTAGAAAAATAACATCAAGCATTGGATTTCAAAGCTGTAATCCTTAATCTGCGCATGGATTAAAAGCAACTATAAACACAAGGAAAATCAATGAAGGTATTGTATAGAATCGCACTTTTCTTAGGTATTACTGTCAGTTCTACCGCTTTCGCAAATCAGTTAATTGAAGGGTTCGCGAAATGGCAAGCAGACCGTATCGAGCGCATTGTAGTCGATCAGGCATTGGAGGATATTGCTGAAGAGCCTTATGTAAAAATGTACTTTTCTAAAACCAGCAGTGCCATAGAATTTTACGACACCATTTCAGGGCAAAGGCTTATCCCACTTGTTCAAAACTACTTCCAAGAAGATTTAAACCTATTTGACAACATCACACTTTGTCTTAAAGTGGAGTTTGAAAAACATTTAGTAAATCCTACACCAGCAAGTATAAAACAGCTCACTAATCTATTTAAAGGACTAAAAAAGTTAGCGGAGGTTAATGAAGATAATTTATACACTACCCGATTGTTTTTCGATGAGTATTGCTCCAAATTTACGGAAAAGGAAATGAAAGGCGCACGGTTCATCCTTTACTCTGAGGACAATAAGGCTCCGCGGTCACGCAATCAAACTAAACTCGATGAGCGAGCACTGTCTAACGCATTACTTGATGCATTTTCTAACAACAAAACACCTGAATCGAGTAAAGAAAAAGTTATCTACTATGCTAAACGATTAATTCGTTTAATAGATGATATAGAGAAAAGTGTTGAAATCATTAAGACAAATGGCAACGACATTGCTTACGTGCAAAAAGCACATCATATGCTCTTGATTATTGATCTCATAGGTAGCACGTCAAAAGAACTGCTGAACCTCGAAGGATTTAATTTCACACAATTAAATCGAATTAAGAGCATTTCATTGTTTCTTGCAGCACTTGCAGATGCCTCGACTACCAAAGATGGCGCGGATCAGGTCGTCGCCGTGTTAAATCAGTATGTAGACGAGAACGATACTTACAACAAAAAACGCCACAATACCGGTTACTGGGGAAGAGTAAGACAAGTGGATTACACTTCAGACACTGCTAAAAAAGTGAGTTTTTCAACCCGGTGTAACCGACGTATTCTACTGCCTTGTCGAGACACCCTTTTCTTAAGTTCCTATTATGGTCTTGCAACATCATATATTGACCAACAACAAAGCGGAGAAAAATCATTCAAATCTCGAGCTTTCGGACCGATCGGTGTCGAACTGAAATTTTTTACATATAGAGGCAGTCCATTCACAATTGGTTACGCACCGTTAGACATTGGAAATTACGTAACCGCAGAACTAAAAGGTGACAGTTACGATGCGAAAACTGAAGATATCCTTTCGCCGAGTACCTACTTGAGTTGGTCAGCAGCTAGCAGACCTTTCTCAGTTCTACTGGGTTATCAAGAAGGTATTAAAGTTGAAAATGGATTAACTGAAAATGCCTGGTTCTTGTCGATAGCCTTTGACTTACCTATTGCTACAATTTATTAAAGCTCATGTGTTCTAAAGTACGCATATTATAGTATATTTTTTGTTACAACGTAGCCGCCTCTTAGCATTTTTTTTAAATTGAGAGAGGCTACGCTTTCAAAAACGTTCCCACATTGCACTTCGATTTTCCAGTATAGAAATATATTTTATCGCTTCCCAAAAACCTTCACTAATCACTTACAAATCGAGTCTCACCCGGGGTAGAAAAATAATCCAGTCCAGAACTGGATAAAGCGGGTTTACCTTTTTCCGGTACATGCACACCAACATTCGTTTCGCTATTAATAATGTTATTAATCACGTATTTTCCTTCAGGTATTAACCCCAACCAATAAGGCACAAACGACATTTGCGTGCGTTTGGCTTGCCAGTGTGCGTTGTGTGTTTTATAAAACTGCGGCGTTGCATCAGCATCACCAAAATGCATTACGGTAAAGGCTTTATTATCCGATACGCGAAACACAATATTTTGAATATCGCGTCGTTGCGGCCAGCCGGAATGCGGAATATACACTGCTTCAACTTGCAAACCGTTTATATTAAAAGCGACCGGCGAATCGCCCAGTTTTAAACTGACGGAATGTATTTGTGACTTGATGTTTTCAAATCCATCTAATTTTCTCAGCTCGTCTTTGCCTTGTTCCGACACAAATAACAATGTGTGTTGGTATTGTGTTAGATAGCGGAGAATGTCTTTCGCATCGAAATGATCGCCGTGAATATGGCTGACAAATATGGCATCAATGTCGTTATAAGGCGATTGGTTGGCAAAGATCTTTTCTCGGAGCCCATCGGGCACCAACGTATAATGGTTGTAGTGATTGTGAAAGAATGGGTCGAATAATATTTTTGCGTGGGAACTGGCAATCATTACACCTTCGTTACCAAGGTAATGAGCAGTGACCGGTTGGTTGATTTGTACTTTCGATGATGCAAGGTGCTGCTCGTGAGCGTTAACAGAAGTTGAAACCATCGCTATTAGAAAGCCCACCTGTAAAATTTTTATTAAATTCGCGATTTGAGTGAATACTTTATAGTTCATGTTTTTCCTAGACAGTTTAAAAACAATAGAAAGAGCGATTGAAGCACACTGAGGTTTGCGATTAACGATTTAACTTTTTTGATGTTGGGAAAGCTTACTCTCAATTTGGCTTAAAATCTATGCCCAGCACTTGAAGAGCCAAGTCAGCGGAAGATAACGAAAGGTAATACTTAAAACTGATTGTTCACTAAATTAATAGGGATGTGGAAAAAGGAGCCGTGTATAAAAAAGGGCAGTAAATTTCGCTGCCCTTCCATCGATTAATTATTGCAGTTAGGTAACGGTTTTTACCTTACTGCAACGATACTTTTAACGTCATACCCGTTCGTGCACCAACCACACTCACGTACTGATAGCCCGAGCCAGGATTGCTGACCGTAATACTTTCGGAATTACCGGCTCCTGTAGAGCTTTGATCAAAATTACTGGATGTTGCCCACGTACTGGCATTGTAATAAAGATCGCCGTTACCACTGCCATGACCACTTTCTATGTGGATTGTGGAAGTACCAGCCGGTACGTAAATCCAATAATATTGAATGCTGGTTGAGCTTGAGCTATCGGTAACACAAATGGCATCCGCATCCGTCAAACCAGCCGATGATTGTGGTGGCTCTGCCGCGCAAGCATCCTCCAATCCCGTACCGCCATCTGTGATGGTCACTGTTGCCGAATCACTGGCCGTTGCTCCTTCATTGTCGGTGACGGTGAGTTCAACAGTGTAAGATCCTACAGCTGAGTAACTGTGTAATGGATTCGCCGAATTACTGCTATTTCCGTCTCCAAAATTCCAATGGTAAGTTGCAATGGTACCATCCGGATCCGAAGAGCCATTACTGTTAAAACTGATGTTCGCATTCACTTGACCAGAATAGGGACCGTTTGCATTCGCGACTGGTGTTTGATTACCACCACCTCCACCAATAATGTTAACGGTATAGTCTTCAACTTCACCATCACCAATATCGCCACAAGACGACGTCACAGCGGAATTGTATTTCATTGATACCCGCATACGCGTTTCCGATACACCTGCTGCTGAGCTGGGGATACTGAGTTGTGCACTCACAACGGAGTTACCACTACCGATGGCGACTTGTTCATCCGCATCGGTAAAGTCACCATCTTTATTCAGGTCAATAAAAATGGCCCAATGTTCCATATACGCATTACCTGAAAAACCTGGTGTTAACGTGGCCGAGCTGCTTCCAGTATTAATGTTTGCGGTTTGCCCTGTAAAATCAGAATAGCTGGCTTGACCCGAAGCATGATTTAAATCACCTACGGCAACATTAGCAATCCATTCATAGTTACCACCACCAGTGGAAGTACAGTAAGCAATACCACCTTCAGTAATCGAAGCCGTCGTAGTGCTCGTCGCCGTTAAACCATCGTTGTCTGTGACCGTTAACGATACATTGTATGATCCAATAGCCGCATAACTGTGACTTGGGTTTGCAGCGCTACTTGAATTACCATCACCGAAATCCCAAAAGTAGGAAACGATATTGCCATCGGGGTCGCTTGAACCAGAACTACTGAAGCTTACGGGATTATTTACGGTTCCACTGTAAGGCCCATTTGCGTTAGCCGTAGGTGATTGATTGGACGACCCCGCACCCGTACGTATGTGAATGTAACTGGAATTATTTTCTTCCGTCCACTCAGATACCGAGTCATCATTGTCGATAATCACACCCAAGTAGTAGTCTGTATTGGGCGACAAGCTGCTAGGAATGGTCACATTTTTGCGAACGGTATCCGGTGTATTCCGCGTAACGGTTACCGTATCTAAACCAATCAACATATCAGTCGTCGTTATCGTGGCGTTAGTCGAAATGTAGTAACCCAACGTCACTGTTTGAGCATTACTTCCGTTGTTTTCGAGCGTCATCTCGTATTGGATGTTTTGCCCTAACTCAACGTCGTAACGCATTTCACATCGTGTATTACCGCAACTCGGCACCGCTTTACTCGACGTTAAAATACCGCCACTCGAATTGAATAAGCGAGTTCGACCGTGTGAACTGTAAGCACCCGAAGCGCCCGTATAACGCCAAGCCGCCACCGACAAATCTTCTCGAACGGTTTCACCATAAAGCGCTATCAACCCATTAACCGCGTCTTCTCCCATATACGATCGTAACGCGTTTTCACCGGTAGTGTGTACGTGCGTATAGTCCGATCCCATTATGTTGTAGTAACGGTTTTCATGACCCAGCCCAACCGTATGTCCCACTTCATGTAACGCCGTTGTTTCAAACGTTCGGCCATTACCACCGTAGTTCCAAAAGTTGGTTTTATCTTCCATACTGTCATCATAAGGTACGGTATTATGAAAAATAATATCGCCCTCAATGGTAACGCCACAGGGATTCGTAATATTGTATCCTACCGCCGAATTTCCCGAACTGTTCCACCAAATTTCACTTTCACCGTTTCCTACACCAACATTCGAATCGTTATCAACCTGCGCATTAACGGTTAGATTAACCGGCGTGTCATTAAATCGAGCCAGTGCTGATTGAAATGACGTTAACCAAAAGGCATAGTTACCATCAAACCCCGCAGGATTTGCATTAAAAGTAAAGCCACTGCCTGGCCACTCTCTCGGCGTGTTATTACTGCAGTCGGTCCAGTAAATGTAAGCCATAGCCGGACCATTCAAAAAAGAAAAAAAGGCGGCAACACTCAGCCACTTTATGAGTTTTATAATTTTCATGATGCCCCCCTTAATTTACTTTACTGTCATTAATTGATTTAAAATCTTCATCCGAGTAGCTTTTAGTAAGCACCGGATTGCCACCGTTATTTTTTAATTGCTCAACTTCCCACTGATCGTGCGAGTTAGTCGATTTCGTTTCGGGAGATTTACCATGCGCATTTTTAGGGACTTTAGGCCCAGCCATCGCTTTAGTTAATGCACCATAGGCATTAAACGTTTCATCCTTGTTTGTATTTTTCACGGCAACTCTAGGCGCTTTTCTATGCGCTTTTAAAGATTGGTCGAGTGATTTTAAATGCAAAATAAATTGAGACTCATGCGACTTTTTAAGGCTGGATTGGTGTGTGCCTTTTAGCCGAGCCGCGTACGAAATAAAATCGACTTTGCCTTTACTGTCCAACACGATAGCAGACTGGTTTGCGGCTATAATTTGTCCGTTTTCCAATAGAAAACGGCCGTGTTCACATTCAACGAAATCACAACCTGTATCCTTGCTTTGTTGCACCATTAATATGGCTTGCTCACCCAAACTAACATCCGGTGTGTTTGTTGCACTTAAACGGTTGCCATTAGGAAACACACCACCCACATATTTTAATGTTAATGTGTCACCCTCATACTGACCGGCAATGACGTTATTTACTTTGTAGGTTATAAACGTATAAGGGATGCCCTCAACGGAAAGTGCTTCACTTTTATCAATGAGTTTACCTTTAAAAATCAAATCGGAACGAGCGACTAAACTGGATAAAAATGAATTTTCGATATCCGAATTTTCATTCTCATCTGAGTGACTCACAGAGCCAATGGCTTGCTTTATTAATGGATTAGATAAAGAGGCACTTTTATCACTGGTGTAAGCGTATGAACTACTCGCGACTAAAGCAGTGAAAAGCATCCACTCAATCCGTTTTTTACGGCTTTTTAGTTTCATCTTATTTCCTCCTACCACAGAAGATTGCATACAATATATTTTCTTTTACTGCCTTATCAGTGTTGCTACTGTACAAATTTTGTCAATGTATTTTGTATAAAATGTACAATCCTGATCAGAAAATAAGCGTTTTTTTGTATTTTTATCTCTGAGTAGAGATAAACAGTCGTGAAATAGGGTGGTGAATGAGGAATAAGGCTCAGTCCGTTTATTCTTTTATCCATTATTCTAGTTATATAGAAAACTAAATAAGGCGGAGATTTTATAATTTGTTGCTCAATAGAGAGTTGAAGGTTGCTATTGTATTTTCGGTATTGTAAATAAAATGTTTATGTTTTATCTGAAACTCAAAGCTTATCTACTCAATGGGAGCCTTGAGTTTACAAAAGTGCTTAAGCTTTTCTTACAAACACAGACTTCAGCATCATGTTACCGGTGCCATCCACTTTACAATCTAAATCGTGATCGCCTTCGACGAATCGCTTTATGACGGCTTTTGTTCCTACTTTTAAAGTGGTTGATGTACCTTTTACTTTAAGATCTTTAATCAAAGTGATTTTGTCGCCTTCCGCTAATGAGTTACCAACGCTGTCTTTTATGAGCAATGCATTATCATCAACGATTGCAGCTTTGGGATCCCACTCGTGCCCACATTCGGGACAAATAAACATTGAACGATCTTCATAAGCGTAGGGAGATTCGCATTTAGGACAAGGAGGTAACGTATCGGACATGATTTGCTCTGAACAAAGCCTTCGTTTTATAGAGGTTCATTATATCGGTATTTGAATGCATATCCAAGACACGTTGCGTGTTTCACCCAAAGGAGAAAAGCGCAGTTGTTAAAGTAAATTACTGCGCTTTACCACATAGAGTTACGCCAAAGAAATCGGCTCGTTGCTAAAATCAATTTAACAAAATTACAGTCCATTCCGCGCTTCAGCGATAACCTGTAATTTTTTACGGTACACAGCAATCGAATGATCCGATAAAAATACTTTAAATGGCAATTTTTTGTAAACAACCGCTTTTATTCGATGAAAAAAACTGACATAAAATAAAAGTTTTACATCTGAATAATTTCCCGGTGGACAGTTGGTTAAATACTTCATATCTCCTCCATGATAGTAACCACCGACTTTCGCCAATAACCATCGATGAACCTCCTTTCCTATCCAAGGTATAAAACGAGATAACCAGCTTACCACGGTGATTGTTTCACTACCGGGAGGCAACATGGTAACGCAATCAGCCGCATTTACCACGCGGTACAAAGGCGTTTTCATGGTAGACACCCACTCTTCATCGCCTACGCGAGGAGAACCAAACGTATAACAGGCGGCGATGCCTCCCTTATGTGATAATCGCTTTGCAGCAATGGTTGCTAGTGCTCCTCCTAAACTGTGGCCGGTAATAAAGAGTGGTTTTTCTGTGTGCACAATATCGTCAATGGCTTGTTGTACTTGCTTGGCGACTTCTTCATAAGCATCACGAAAGCCTTTATGAATTCGCCCGCCAGACGCGCAAGCAACCGATATGGCTTTAGCATCAGCTTTAATGTCTTTAATGCTAGTGGCTTCGGTACCTCGAAACGATAAAACGATGTGATCACCATAATCCACCAGAATGGCTTGAGTTCCGTTCTGATCGAACGTATCTATCAATTGCATTCGCAAATCTGACAACTCAGAAATCAAATTTTGTTTTTCTTTTTCTGCATCATAGCCAACTATATCAATAAGCTTTTCCAAGCTCTTTTTTTTACTTTTATTAATGAGCTTCTCTACAGCTTCTAAAAAATACGCTTTTTGCTCTTCCCGACTGAATAAGGGGTTAAAGCGTATGTAAGCAAGTTCTGATAAACAAGCCATTAACCAGGATGTACGATCACTGTACGCCTGCCGATATTTAGGTAAATGTTTGTCGAGAAGTTTTGCTATTGCGTCAAGTTCTTCCTTACTTTTGGTAATGGTTATTGTCATTATTTTCTCCATTGGTTTTATACGATAAAGAACAATTTTTCATTATAAAACTGTTTTCGAGTCTACAGTAATCTGAGTTTAGAACAAGTAAGTTTGGACTCTAAAGTCGGTGAATGCTTTATTAGCTTTTATAAAAAGTTGGCGCTTAATCCGAACTGGGGTTTCAGTAAAAAAGGGATAGGAAAAGAAAATATCTCCGTTTGGACTTGAAAAAGGATTGGAATGAACTTCCTTCAAACCTTCTCCCCTTTTAGGGGAGAAGGGATCAAGCATAATAAAATTTCACTCAAAGGTATCGCTAGTTCGCTTCTCCACGAATGGTTACACCACTGTAACTGCTGTAAGCACGGATACTAAAATACCAGGTGCCAGCTTGAGGATTATCGAAGTTGCACGTTTCTTCATTGCCGTACCGATAAGGACGACAGTCGTAGCTACCGGTTGTTGGCTGAGCTCCGTAGCGAACGTACATATCGGCATCACCACTGCCTCCCGTTAGTACGCCATTTAAGGTACTCATACCGGCAGGCACTTCAAGCGTGAAGTGTTTCCAGCCTCCTCGGGTATCGGATAAATTGGTTTCCTCAAAGCTGACGCCGGTTCCACCTTCAACATAATCGGCAACAATTTGAGTACCCGAAAACGAAGAGTAAGCGCGAATCATGACAAAGTAACGACCTGTTTGTGGTGAGTTAACGGTACAGGTTTCATTGTTACCAGAAAGATAAGGTCGGCAATCGTAACTGCTTGTTGTTGGCTCGGAACCAAAGCGAATGTAGAGGTCAGCATCACCACTTCCTCCAGACAAATTGAATGTCACTTTTGTTGCAGTGTCAGGCACATCGAAATAGTAATGCAACTCTTGGCCTTGCGAAGCGGATAGCCCAGTTACCGGCACACCTTTTATCAGTTCGCCTTCATTAGTATCACTCACACTTACGGTTTGTGTCTGACTGTCTGTCTTACCGTCATTATCGGTAACCGTTAATACCACCGAATAGTTACCCGCAGATGCATAAGTATGAACAGGGTTTTGCACATTGGAACCGTTACCATCACCAAAATCCCAATTGTGACTTACGATTGTGCCATCACTGTCGCTGCTGGCATCCGTGAAAGTCACTTCCAATTGATTTGCGTTGTAAGAGAATTGCGCAACCGGATCACCTGTGGGTGTTTCATTATCACCACTGGGTATTTCATTATTAAAATGGCTCGCAACCTGAGGCCATATTTTATTAATCAATACACCTTGATTTGGGCAGCCACCAAAGTGATGCAGTGCGATCACGCGATTAGATGACGCCGCTAACACTGGAGAGCCGGAACTGCCTCCAATTGTATCGCAGTAATAACCCATGTCGGTATTCGTTCCTCGACCATTAACTTCCGGCTGATCCACTCGGCATAAACCGTCACTGTTTTGATCGCTTTCAATGGAAAGTTCTTTAGGGTTGCCACTACCATGCTGCGCAATGTAAATACGCTCTTGCAATGTTGCTGCGCGTACATCCAATCCGAAATGCCCAAACGAGCTGATATTGGAAAAGTTATTCACTGTAAACAAGGTATAATCCAGCTCATAATCGGTGGCCAATAATGATGCGCCTGTTACAATCGTTGTGCCGGCAAGTGTACTTCCACCACAGGTCGTGTGTTGATAATTAAACCATACTTCTGTGTTTGCAATTCCTGACTGGGATGATACACAGTGGTTATTAGTAAACATGTGATTATTAGCCCCAACACGCCACCCAGTACACAAACCAGAGCCATTCATAAGTAATCGCGCAACCGGTCGTGTTCGTTCAAACTCGGTAGGGTGACTTGCTGCCCAACATTGCACGTCACGTCGTTCATTCACACCACACGTTGAGCGGGTATCAAAAGGGTTTTCGGGTTGTGCCTGCATTATTTGTTCAACCTCCTCGGCAGGAAACCCTTCCATGATAGAGTCCACTTCAATTCGATAGGGTTTATGACCAGCACTACCAGGGAAATACTCAATAATGGCCGTATCACCAATAATGGACAGTGCCGCGAACGCGCTAACACCATCATCGCCTTCATTTAAAGTATAAAGTGAGGCGTTTTCACCACCGTAACGATGAACCATGCTTCCGTCTTCATTCCGCACTTCAACATAAGCACCTTCCGGAATTTCAAAGTGATTAAAATGAACCTTTATAAAACTGGCATTTTCCTTTTTTATTCTAAATTTACGTCGCTCCAATGCTTGATAGTTTTGTGAACGTTTACCACTAAGCTGCAAGCTATCACCAATCAGTCCTTTGAATGACTTTTTCGACGCAATGGTCACTATTTGTGGTTGTAGATTTACACTTTCGACGGTTTTATTATCTTCGGTAGGTTTTGCTAGCACCAGTGAAGATGCAGAAATTGCCAGTGCAATTCCTGCAATAATGTTTCTAGGAAATCTTTTCATTATCTGCCTCTTCAGTATTTGATTCTATTTTTATTGTCCCATTCAAAGAGATGTTGCTAAGGCGCTCCTCTCTTTGAAAAGTACTTTGAAGCAGTCAAAATACAAATAACCTTTCGACGGCTTCTAAGAAAGCACGCCAATAATGTTTATCTCAAATCGTTAACGTTATTCAATCGAAATACAGCGAGAACGGCAAACCAAATTCGCGGCAAAGTTACTCTATGAGGCTGTTTTATTTTTGTCCATGTTACAAGCAAGTTTGAATTGTATAAAATATCAGCTTAGGGGAGTGGGTCATTGTTTATCGATTATTATTTGACTTTGAAATAAATTCCATTTAATGACAACGGTACAAACGTTTAAAAACGCATCACTTAATGCAAGCAACATTTCTTGAATTTTTTACCGCTGCCACAAGGGCAAAGATCATTTCGACCAACGCTCTTCATTGTATTTATTTCTGGTTGAGGTTTAACCGAAACGAAAGAGCGTCCGATGCGATGTCCAATTTCACCAACATCAGAAAGCAGACCTTGATACATCGGGATGACGGGTAACTTGTCGTCGATAATATAACCAATAAGATCCGGTATATCTGTGGCTTCAAGCTTTTTCGGATAAGCGATCATTTGCATCGATAAAAGATTGGCACTGCCTAGCGTTGAGTCTTCATCGGAGTCATCATCAATGACATCGCTCCACAGTTCATAGAGCCAGTCATAACCATTGATGTATCCACCGCAAAAATCTTTCAGAGTAGAAGAAGCACCTTTTACTTTATCGAAACTGAGTCCTTTTGGAAGTGATATCACACTTTTGTTGGCAAACGCATGGTTACACAAATTCCACCATGTCGAGACAAATGACACAAAGCGTTCGGACTGTTGCTCATCGATGAACTCAATTTCTTTATCATCGACAGCTAATAGTGGAAACCATTCGCTCATCTTAATTTGTTCAGGAGCAGAAGCCACGGCAGTAATAAAACCAAGAATAAAAAAAGGCTTTTCAACTCGTGACGAAAGGTGAGGATCATCAAATAATGCGAGAAATTCTTTACTATTAAATTCTGTATCCACTTTTCATCCCGAACGCTCGTTAAGTCTGGGTATAGTATAGCGCGAAATTAAGGGGTTTATCAGCTCTATCTCTGTGCGGAGTAACCAAAGGTAAAATTTTTTTTGATCTATAAATCAGCCATTTATTACTTTTTGCAACGCAGTCTCAAATCTCTTATTTTCTTTGTGTAAGCTATAACTTCCGCACCACGCTGCGTGCTAACGCTCGAGCCGTTGTCCACTTACCACCAAATACGCTGATCAGCCTATTATGTTTGATTATTTTATACTCTCGACTGGCTTTGCTCGCTATTTGACTCCCCGTAAGCAAAGGTCTTAAACCAGAAAAAGAGAAAAGAATATCTTTTTCTTCACGTTGAGGATCAAAATAAAAGTTGTAAAGATCCAGCAAGTATCGCTTCTCATTTTGAGAACATTTAATAGGTTCCTCAATCGACTGCCTCACTTCCGTTGTTCCTAATAGGGTTTCACCTTTATAAGGTAAAACAAATACTATACGTGCTTCTCCTGGGACTTCGAGCATATGCCCAAATTTACTCACATGCGGTAATAACAAATGACTGCCCCGTACCAAATCAAGTTTTTGTTTAAATTGAACACCGGACTTTTCTAACAATTGAACACTCCAGGGACCAGCAACATTGATGATTCGATCGAATTGGTATTGACTGTTTTTCGTTTCGATAACCCCGGATTCCGATATTTTTTCTACTGCGCAATTTTCTCTAATTTCAACGGATAAATGACGACATTGATCGGCAACCCAAAGCCCTAAAGCATGATCATCCATTTGGCCGTCGGCAAATAAATAAGCACCCTTTAAATTTTTCTGAGCCAATTGTGGTGAACAGCGTTTTACCTGTCTAGGGGTAAGCCAGCGGTGACGACCGATTCCTTTTTGACCCGCGAAAAAATCATACAACATCATTCCCATTTTAATTTTCCAACGCGAACGTGTATGTGAATATATTGGGTATAGAATCGGTAAACGTCGTGTTAAGCCAGGCACTTTTTGCAACCACCACTGGCGCTCACCTAACGCTTCTCGCACCAAACGAAATTCGAGATGCTCCAAGTATCGCAAACCACCATGCAATAACTTTGATGACGCAATACTGGTTTTACCCATCAATCGATCACTTTCAAATAAAGTGACTTGATGACCGGCTTCAGCGAGCTGCCAAGCGCAACAGAGTCCGTTAATCCCTCCACCGATTACAGCAATGTTCAACAATGACTCCCCTTCATATCCATAAAAATTGCGTAAAAAACATTGATCCACACGTTATCATGAAAAATTCAACTATCGTAATAATTCATCCAAAGTCAGCTCGTAACTTTCGGCAAAAGTATCCATAAAATGCGTCACTTCCGGCAACTGAAGACGATGCAATCGCTGCTTAATATCTTCAGCGGCGTACGCAAAATCATGATTTCCGGCCGAAAGTTCAGTCTGACACTTTATGTACGCAGAAATAGTATCGGCCGCTTTAATCAACTCACGATGCTCTTCCGGAATATTGTCTTCGATCAATACGTGTTTAAAGTCTTCCTGAAGCTCTTTTGGCAACAACCCTAACAGCTCATGTTCTGCTTGACGCTCTATCGATTTGTAAGCTTCGGTAATTGCCTTAGAATGATACTTGATCGGTGATGGCAAATCTCCGGTTATCACCTCACTGCAATCGTGGTAAAGGGCAGCGACAACCACAGCATTCACATCGACTTGCCCTTTGAAATAACGATTTTTTATCAGTGCCAAGGCATGAGCGATGGTCGAAACTTCCCAGCTGTGTTCCATGACATTCTCACTCACTGTATTACGTTTAAGCCCCCAGCGTTGAAGCCAACGAATCTTACTGACATAGGCATAAAAATGGCTTTTCATTTTGAATGTATAAACCTCTAATCTATTTATCGATAGTTTAATTTGAGATAAAACGCTAACAATAGACTACTATTATGCTATTCCTTCACCAAGCGATTTGTATATGAAAGCGCTTCTACTCATAGCAATATTGTTACTAACGGTACCCTCCAGAAGTGACCACCCGGAAGACTACGAACAAGATTTGCTCGATCTACCCTTAGCCGACTTGTTAAAAATTAAAGTTAAGGTTGCTTCGCTTTTTTCTGAATCTCAAATGGATACTGGCTCGACCGTTGAGACACTTTCGGCCAGTCAATGGCAAAATTGGGGAGCGAACGATGTTCAAGATATTTTGCGGAACCTCCCTGGCACCATGCCGTACTCAACGGTTTTAGGAGGAACCGCAATGGCCGTTCGAGGCTATGGTACTGGCTTGTCAGTGCGAGGTATTGCCGTATTATTGGATGACGTCCCTCTCAATCGCCGTTTACTCGCTTCGGCGCTTTACCAACAGCGCAGCTATCGACTCCCCATTTTACACAATATCGAAATCATTCGAGGACCCGGTTCAGCCCTTTATGGATCGGATGCCTTTCACGGTGTATTGGCGTTAAATACCATCCACAATCAAAATCCTGGTTTTACCGGGGGAGGCTCAATCACCGGACATCATTTTAGCGAATGGTATCTGCATGGAAATACCGACTTAAACGATACCAATAACTTGGCAATGGCCTTGAGTTATGCCAACCAACACAATCAAAATACAAGGTACGACTACACTGACCCAAACTCGCAAACGTTTACTCAAGCATTTCGTCGCGATAGCTACGCCGCGTATTCAGGTGTCGTCAAGTGGCAAAAAAAAATGACGTCCACTTTCCATGGATATATGAACATCTACGCTTTGGGTCACGATACCGACGATTCAATGGGTTTTGGACGTAGCCTCACGGGAACAAGCATTTTAACCAACAGAGATCTCACCAGCGCAAAAGACACATTACAAATGTTTAAATCAGGGTTTGATTGGACACTTTCATCGGATACGTCGGTAGAAGGAAGAGTGTTTCACTGGCGTTCAACGTTTGAGAATTTATCGGACTTATCCAATCTAACGGGCATACAGTTGCTCGGCGAAGGTGTTGAAAAAAGCTCTGGAATCGAAGTGTTTTTCAAACAACAACGTACAGAGTGGAATACCCAGTGGGCTGTCGGCCTCAGTGCTCGCCTATCCTCTATCACCGAAGAGAGAGAATTTTTATTGGACCCTCAAGGACAGATCATTGCTCAATATACCGATGAATCTTTTTTACATGATCAAAATCTTCACAGCCTTATTGTCGATGCCCGAACGACACTGTTTCGTCAACGAGTACACGTACTCTATGGAGGTCGTATCGATAATTACTCAGAGTACGGTCAACAAAACTCACCGCGTTTTGGCGTTATTTATAAGCCACAAGAAAATCATGCCATTAAATGGACTTATAGCGAAGCATTTCGAGCACCCAGTGCCATTGAGCTCTTCAGCGGCAACCGCATTGCTGGAAATATCAACTTACAACCTGAGGAAATCGTTAACAAAGAATTGTCTTACTTGTATAACCAGTCAAATTGGAGCTTTACGGCTACGTTGTTTAAAAGTTTATGGACTAATGGTGTTGTCATCGTGGCCGAAAGCGATACTGCCCAATACCAAAACATCGGAAAAAACGAATCCAAAGGTGGGGAGTTGATCTTTCGCGGCCAAGGCAGTCAGTATCATTGGGATTTCAATGTTTCTTACAGTGAAAGTAAAGCGATCTTCGAAAACACCGACGTAAACTTCACGGCCTACCCGAAATGGATTATTAACTTTCATGTAGACATAAATGGATTACCAGGAAATACCGCACTCAGTTTAACCAACCGAGTTCATCTCGATGTGCATGAAGGCCCTATTATAAATTTCATTTCATCACCCAAAAAGCTGAAGAATTACTATCGAAGTGACCTACAGTTCATTTGGAATAGCCGTCAATCATTCGAGCTTCAAGCGGGTGTAAAAAACCTTTGGGATAGAAACAACCGAATCCCTTCGCTCTGGAATGTTGAAGGCGGAGAAGTCGATATTGAGCGACGTTTTAACCTCGACTTACGCTACCGATTTTGATGACACCTTTTGGTAAACTCTGCTTAATTGGTAACTTCTATCGCGATTTTCTCTAAAAATATACTTTTTAATTACTGAATGATTCTATACATCACAAATTTGGGTTATTGAATACTGAACCACAGCTCATTATTATTATTTAACTCAATTTGAGTTTTGATTGATGATACAATTACCACTACTCTAGAGTTTTAGCTGTTTCAACTTGGCCCAGCCATAAGGGGCGCTCCATGTCTATGCCACTACCCAACATTGACATCATCAACAGCGACAACGCCAAGCAGATGACCGGCATCCGTCTGCGAGCAAAAGAAAATGGAAATCTGTTTTTAATTGACGGTTATTATGAAGAAGGCACACAAATCATTTTTATCGCCATCGACGACAACGGCAACTTAACCTGTATTCCAGGACACGCCATTCATCAGTATGAGTTTGTTGAGTATTAAAATGCTCTCTTAGGTAACACCACCCTAAACTGAGCTCCGCCTAAAGTACTGTCACCTACGTTTACTTGTCCATGATGTTTTTCAACCACCTTTTTCACGATTGCCAGCCCTAGGCCAACACCACCCGAGTCTCGAGATCGGCTTGGATCTAACCGGGTAAACGCTTCAAAAATCCGATTTCGTTTGCCTGGTGGGATCCCCATACCATCATCATCAACACAAATAGTGATGCTATCACTTTTGTTTTCAAGCCGGAGTTGAACTTTTTTATTAGCAAAACGAGCGGCATTTCTTAACAAGTTTAATAAGACTCTATCGAGTAAACGCTCATCGCCCACCACGATATACTCATCATTTTCTGCAATTACCTGTATTTCACGCTCTGGGTATAATGGTTGTAATCGAGTGACAACGTTTAGACTCATTGCTTTCAGATCAATCGATTCTAACCCCATTTCAAGCTGCGTGTAAGACAATCTCGAATAACTTAAAATTTCACTAATCAAAGACTCAAGCTCGTCAATTGATTCAAACATTTGTTGAATAAGTTTATGACTTTCTTGATCGTGTTCGCTATCTGAAACCAATTCCAAAGCAAAACTTAATCGTGCGATCGGACTGCGTAGCTCGTGAGCAACAGCATGCATCATGTCTTTTTGATCAACAATGATCGCTTGATTACTTTCTTCAATTTTTTGAATATAGCTTTCCAACGCGATCAGTTTCCGAGCAATACCAAGGAGCATATCTTGACCAACTAATAACTCATTCGGTAACGGTTTCATTAACAATAAGTTTGATAGAGAAGACTCAAGTCGCCGCGCTTGCCCTCGAAACCCGTAAAACCCTATAACAGCGATGGCACCATTCACCATGAACATCAGTAATATAAACAAAGGCTGATAACTGGTAGAAACCACTTCGATTAAATCGAGCGGTCCAATCTCCACATAATGTTGTTGCCCGACAGATAAATAAGCAACCGGACCATTTTCGGCATAAAGAACAATGATATAATCCGTTTGAGACAACTCCAATACCACATCATCCCCCAAGGAAAGCAGATCCGCCGTTCCCAATTGCGAAGGAATATTTTGCTCAAGCGCCCAACGATTAATTAGCGCTTCCAATTGCTGTAAGTTATCTCGAATTTCAGGATGAATTGAAATTTCATGCCGTAAATCTAACGAATACTGTCGTAATTGATCACGCGAATCCGTCCAGTAATTCGACTCAATGCTGGCTAAATAATAGTTTTCATAAATAAAGAGAAGTAAAAAATTTGCGATTGTAAAAGAAAGAAAAAGTTTCCAATAATGCTTCATTGCTAATCAGCCAAAATGTATCCGCGCCCGCGAATGGTTTTTATGATTTTCGGATTTTTGGGATCATCACCCAGTTTCTTACGTAAACGTGAAATGCGAATGTCAATGTTACGATCTAACCCATCGTATTCCAACTTAAACACTTTTTGATGCAATGCTTCACGAGAAATGATTTTTCCTTTTTGCTCCGCTAACAGCCACAATAAATCAAACTCTGCGGCAGTTAGTTCGATTAAGTTCTGATGTAATCGTATCGTACGCTTTCGGTTATTGATCACCAGTGCGCCAGCAGTAATGGTGGACTCACGGTCATTTGCATCAGTGCCGCCCTCATACTTGTGGGTTCGTCTCAGCTGCGCTCGAATATGCGCGAGTAAAACTCGAGGTTTGATTGGCTTACCCAAATAGCCATCGGCTCCCATTTCTAACCCAGCAACTTCGTCAATGTCATCACTTAACGCCGTTAACATTAATATGGGTCCGCTAAAGGAGTTTCGAATTTCACGACATACACTGAGTCCATCCATTCCCGGCAACATAATATCCAAAATCACCAACTGTGGTGTCTCTACTTTCACCCGCTCAATTGCCGTTAAGCCATTAACTTCGTGCAAAACTCGAATGTCATTTTTTTCAAGATAACTGCGAATCAACTCAGCTAACTTAACATCATCTTCCACCAAAAGAATGGTAGCCGTCATTCAATTACTCCAAACGCCAATGTTTAACTACATACCGTTCATGCTTGATTACGAAATGCCATCAACTCGACATCTATAACAATATTAGCAATGAAATAAAGTTATCGAGTGGTAGTCAATCTAAAATGAATGTTTTAACGTAAAAATGGGTTGAGTTCCAATGCAAAATGTAGCGTTTTGTAGCAATGCATGGATTAAGAGAGGTGAAGGTAAGCAAATCCCTTTGCTCATGACTTAATAGCGGTGCAACTCCGATTGTAAACTTAATGAGCCCAACGCAGATTATCCAATCGATAAACAGTACCGTTAGCAATTCCCCAGTTAGGTGCAACAACAATGGCAGCATCAACACTTTCAATATTGGCAGGTTGCTCCCACTCGGGAATCGAGTTATTCATTAAGTCGGCAACCGCGATAGAGTAGTGTTTCCAGACGCCCACTTCGGGTGATTCGATTGCGAAAGCACCCGTTGTTTTTGGATAAACCGTATCAAATTTCACATAAAAACCACTGTTATCCAACCCGACATTGGGCTCTTGAACGAGCAGTAAATCAAATTCGATGGTGCCCGATGCAAAATCAGATAAGTCCAACAAACTTCCATTCGGCTGAACAAAAAACGGCAATGTGGTATCGTCCACTTCAAACTGAAACTCCAACACATTTCCCTTTGAAGCATCCACATCGTCAACCATTTCACGCATGCTGACACCATTTAATGAAGGTGCAAACTCAAATTCACCGAGATGCGTTCCGTCATAGATCAGTAAATCTTGGTCTGGATTGGGTTTAGGATTGCCCGAGCCGATCTCACCACCTTCGGCATACCAAATAATATTATCCAGTTGAAAATGAACGCCTTGTTGATCACCCGATTGCGGGTATATGACGAGTCCGGTGTTGACTCTCGATGTGTCGAGCCCACCATTTCTTAATGTCGATACATTAATTTCAAACGTTTGCCATTCACCTTCCGCGTCAACTTCTAATGGTTGGTCTCCGCTTGTGCATGGATAGACACAGTCCACTTTAAAAGCCATACCACTGGTATTGCTACCAAAGTCCACGACTTTTAAATCAAAACTCAACACACCGGCATCAAAACGACTCAAATCAACCGGTTGCGCCGATTGAATAAAAAAGACGCCATTAGTCGCATCATTTTGATCGAAGCGCACATCAATGATTTGGCCGCGTCCCTCGGCATTTTGCAGCGACCAATTCACTTTGGTATTCGAGTTATCTCCGACAAAGTAATCCGTATTAACACCACTATCCCAAGCACCAATACCATTCGTCCACAACGGATCCACTTCATCAACAAACACATTAATTTGATCCGCATCGATCGCTTGTGAAGGAGGTTGAACACCACAACCATTATTTGATGGGAAACCACAGCGGAGTGCAATATTATCAACCAATAAATGTGCGGCCCCCGTAGGTTCAAGAACAAACAAGCTCATTACGTTTTTGATATCTAACGGATTGGCACCCTCATTATTACCGTTCGCTAACACATCAGAAATCTTAATATGCAATGTTTGCCAAGCATCCATTTGTAATTCACTGACCGGTAAGAGCACTTGGCCGAGATTTGGCCAGCCACTGTCTATTTTTATTGCAATAGCACTTTCGGGATCCGTTAAACTGGAGTCGACATAAAGATCAAAAATAAGTTCGCCTGCATGGGGTGAATCAGAAGCCGCAGATCCCATACCGAAAAGTTCGAAACTTCCGCCTTCTGTTGCGTTAATTGAAATGTTTCCACTGTTTGTGGTCATAACATCCAATACGGTACCCCGCTCACCACCGTCCACTTCGGATAACCTTAATGCGCCTTCATTACTCCAAAAGGAATTAACGCTGAGCGTACGCTCAATGTTTTCATCATTCAGCTTCCATCGGATTGGCTGAATGCCATCATCATATAAAAGATATTGCACAACGTAAGGTTCATGCGCTGCTGGCGGTTCTAAATTGCGATTACGATTGCTAGCGCAACCTTCACCGGTGTGAGTATCGTTCATGCATTGATAAACTCGAACGTAATCGATTTCCATATTCATAGGAAAAGCTGTCGATTGATCCGGCGCTCCCGGTAAATTTCCACCCACTGCAAGATTAAGAATGATATAAAACGATTGATCGAAAGGTCCTTGGTTTGACAATTGAAATCCGTTTGCAAGATCTTGATAAAAATATGACCACCAACTTCGCGACATTTGCGTTGCATAATGGACATCGTTAACATACCAACGAATTTCGTTCGCTTCCCATTCAACCGCAAACACCTGATACGCTTCCGTAAAATTGATATCTTCTGGAGAATACTCCAATGAATGATACTGGTTTAACGGCCACTGCATACCATAATGTAACGTTCCCGATACGGTGTTACGTCCATCGACACCTAAATTAATCGACTCCATAATATCAATCTCACCACCAGCTGCCCAACCGCCATACGGCGAGTTACTCGGCAACATCCAAAAAGCTGGCCAGCTTCCTTTTCCTGCGGGTAATTTAATGCGCGCTTCGAT
The DNA here is from genome assembly GCF_055326765.1 of Pleionea sp. WD8-19. Taxonomy (NCBI): domain Bacteria; kingdom Pseudomonadati; phylum Pseudomonadota; class Gammaproteobacteria; order Oceanospirillales; family Pleioneaceae; genus Pleionea; species Pleionea sp. WD8-19. Next base: position 76,325 of record NZ_JBUZOU010000012.1, read on the forward strand.
CCGACCATAACGTATATCAAACTTTTCCGCGGACTTTATTCGCGCCGACGTATAGGCATAGCCGTTCATCGGCTGTTGTTCCGCATGAAGCGTTAATACGCCATTCGATACGTTGGCGTTTTCCGGCAAATACCATTGTTGCTCATTATTGCCCCACCCTGGAATTCCGTATTGTGAGCCGTCTCCGGTTTCGGCACTCCAGTTTTCGCTGTTTAATTCAGAACTATCAAACTCATCTTGCCAAATCAATTGCCAGCCGAAATCATTCAATGTTTGTGGTTGTTGGGGGAGATCCATTTGGGGATTTTTATTTTCAGTTTTGCAACTGGTGGCCGATAGCAATACACAACACATTGCCAGTATTAATCGAAGCGTATTTTTCATCTCGTTATCTCCTAAACTGGCATTAAAAAGATTGACTGTATCGCACACCAAACATTCGAGGGCTGTTCCACCCCCACTTCGGATATTGTGCGCCACCATTAGACCAAGTTTTAACAAGCTCATCGGTTGCGTTATACACATAGGCTTCCAGATACCAATCATTATTAGTGTCATAACGCAAACTCGCGTTTAAATTAAACCACTCGTCGCGTTGATCACTGTAAGCAGAAAGCTCATCAAAGTTTCTATCCGTTAAATGCGCTTCATCTTCCCAATGCAGTGATACCCACGCGGTAATTTGGCCATCTCCACTTAACTCAAAAACATGTTCGTAATTTAATGTCCAAGAGAGGTTTGGTGTAAATGGTAAATCATTTCCGCTGACATCACCTTCTCCATCACCACCACATAAGCTCGCACCCGCAGCTTCACGTTCGGCGCAATACCAACCATCGGTATAGCCGGTCCACTCATCGTACGTTGCATTTAAGAGCGCAACGAACCCACTGATTTTATTCCATTCGCTTAGTCGCCAACTAAATTCCACTTCGAGTCCTTCTATGGAAGCTTTCGCTGCATTTTCCGTCAACAAAGTAGAAATATCATTGCCCGTAACCGCATGCTCACCCACTTTTCGAAACGTAGTGACTTGTTTATCATCGTAGTCGCTGAGAAAAGCGGCAACGGTAAGGTTTAAATCGCCATCAAACAAAACACCTTTGTATCCAATTTCATAATTGGTTAATTCTTCCGGCTGATAACCAAAAAACTGTATGGTGCCTAAACCATCAACATCAACACCGTCACCAAACCCTCCCGCTTTGTACCCGGTTGCCACATAGGAATACACATAATTATCGCGATCGAAATCGTAATCGAGTCCAATACGCCAAGTGCCTTTGGTCCATTTATGGTCGGTATCGTTGTATCCCACAATCACTAAATTTTGAGCATAGTTTTGCACTCCCATGCCATAAACCAAATCGTTGCTGGTATAGGTAGGGTAAGCATTTGGATCGCCAACGATGGCATTATTAATTCCTTCATTGGGTCCCAATAATCCACCGGAAAAACTGCCTTGGTTACCGTTAGCGTCATAACTCCAAGGTCCCCAAGCTCCCCAGTTGGTTCCGCCAATGTCTTGCTTTCGATCAGTAGTACTGCGATAACCTAAAGTTAAATGTAACTGTTCAGAAAAATGAAACGTCGCCTGAGCAAACAAAGCTTCCGAATCAAGTAAACGCTCAGGCTGAACGTAACTTCCAGCTCCAGGAGTTGGAGCACCACAGCAAAAAGGTAACTCAACATCGAAATGAATGGCATTGTCTTCGGAAAAATTAAAATAGCCTACGATCCAATTGAGCTTATCTTCAAAACTGCCTTGTAATTGCAATTCATGAGAAATGGATTTGTAATCGGACCATCGCGTCGCTAAATAGAGATCGTCTCCCCAAGGCGTATAAAGATAACCGGACCATCCCCACCCTGTATTTTCACCGGGCGTCGGAAACCATCCCATATCGCCATCCCATTGTTGGCTGCGTTCTTGGTACGCCCATCCCGCATTATAAACAAACTGTAAATTGTCGCTGATGTCGTAACTCAACTTCGCACGAAAACTGTCGATCCTCATTTCCAGTTCGCCCGGAGTATTGACCCAAACGGTTCGCTCATCACCACCATAGTACTCACATGCGGCTCTAGATTGCTCGCAGTCCGGAGCGATGTAACCACCCGCGCTGGCGTCTTCGAAACGCTCCAGTGCAAAACGAGCGGTTAATTTATCCGTCATATCCCAAAGACCGGTAATTCGAATACCAAATCGATCGGAATTTGTGTACTCATCACTGTCATCGACCATTCGGTTACGACGCTGATCCACATCCGCTATGCCATCCCCATCACTGTCACGTACATCCATGATCTGAGAAATGTAACCGTCTCGGCGTTCAAAAAAATAATTGGCACGCATGGCAAAATTATTCGCGACAGGCAAATTCACCGTTGCTCTCATTTGCCGCTGATTATAATTTCCAAGTTCCAACTGAAAATCGGTACTGTATTCATTGAAGTCAGGATCTTGGGTAATTAAGTTAACACTTCCCGCTGTTGCATTACGGCCATAGAGCGTTCCTTGCGGTCCTCGCAAAACCTCCAGTCGTTCCAAGTCATACATTAAAGCCATCGCGCCTTGAGGCCGTGGCGAATATACACCGTCAACATGAAAGCCAACACTGGGATCCCCAAGCTCGGTAAAGTTGTTGCTTGACACACCGCGCATGGTCATTTGGACGCCACTATCAGAAGGCGAAAAAGTCACATCCATATTCGGCACGAGTGAGCCAATGTCGCGAGCATCAGTAACGCCTGCACGATTTAATTGCGCTTGGCTAAACGCAGTAACCGCAATGGGGGTTTCCATTAACTCCGTTTTCATTTTGGTTGCCGTGATCACAACAACCTTCTCGTCCAGTACACTGTTTCGTTTTTTATCGTCTTTATCGGGCTCATCGGCCGCGTGAGCTGAGCTCAGTGCAACCACTCCACAAAGCAGCGTTGTTTTTAGTTTTATGATTTTCATAGGTTCCCCCTTTGGTTATCATACCGAATATGAAATCGCTTTCAAAACAAAATAAAAAAATTTGTTGAGTGTTTTACTGTTGTTTATCTTTCCGCTAAAGCGCGTTAACCGGCATTATCACCACACCAAACGTTAGGCTCTTCAGTCATAGCGCGCCGAATTCGAATATTGGACAAATGCAACTCCCAGTCGCCTTTACTCCACAAAGTAAAAGGCGAAAAGGTTTGTGAAAGTTCTTCTGATGATTGATCGAGACAAGACAAATTAACTTTAATCGTTTGCCACTGATTGGTGTGATTGTCTTCTAGAAGCCTTGGCGCCAAATCAACCCCTTCCTTACAAAGGTGACGACAATTAAAAGCGAACAACATCGGACTGTTGGCCGATTGCCGAACGAATACTTCAAATTCAAGCCAAGCATGTTGCTGTAGTAATCCACGGTAATCCTCAGGAAAATCACTTTGCAAACGAATGCCCGCACCTTCGGAGTGTTTCCAATACACCGCTATCGCATCTTCTTGAACATGTCGATCGATGGTGCGCAAAGCAACACCTTCAACGCTCACGGTATTGGATGTTTTTACTTTTTGTTCTTGTTGGTTAAACAAAGAGAGACGCAATGGCGCCATTACTCTTTTTTGAAACAGCCACTTATCCTTAAATGAATCAGACGTTTTACTTTCATAGCGTTCCGTTAGCCTTTGAATTGAATTTTGTTGGGTATAACTTAATCCATAGTCGTAGGCAAACAACGGAAGTTGATCGCGATACGGTTTATTTAAAGGCCCTTGCTCAGGAGTTTGAGGCCAGGAAAATGGAAGTTTTCCCGAAAAGTCGTGTCGCACGTTACCCTGCTCGTCAGTAAACAACACATCGGCAACACCTGCACCTTCACCACCCGGCAACCAAGCCACAACAAATGCATCGGATTGATTGAGTTCTGCATTGACCCAAAGTGGACGACCGGTAATAAAAACAGAAACGGTTGGAATACCCGCCGACTTTAACTGTTTGAGTAACGCCACATGTTTTTTATTGCCGCGCTCAAATTCTAAATTATCTAGGTCGCCATTGCCTTCTGCGTAGGGATGCTCGCCATAAACCACAATGGCAACATCAGGCTTAGCTTGGTAACCACCATCAACACTTAGCTGAACTTTTCCACCAACGGATTCAACGTATTGTTTGATACCATCATAAATCGAAGTTGCATTCGGAAAATCACTGTTTTGATTTCCTGTTCCTTGCCATGTGAGAGTCCATCCTCCACTTTGAATACCAATATCATTTGCAGCCGAACCGGCGACTAAAACATTTTGTCGTGCTGACAACGGTAAAATGCTTTGGTTATTTTTTAATAATACTAACGACTTTCGAACCGCTTCTCTTGCTAATTTTCGATGTTCTGAAGATCCCACCCATTCTAAATGTTGACTCTCAATCCTTTGTGCAGGGGAAGGTTTGTCAAACAATCCTGCGCGTAATTTCACACGCAATATTCGGCGGACCGCATCGTCAATTCGATCGATTGAAATAACGCCGGCTTGTACTTGTGCAATCGTGTTGTGATACAACGGCTTCCAACTTTCACCAGGCGCCATTAAAATATCGACACCCGCATTAATGCTTTGCGGACAACTTTCATTACTGCATCCTTCGACTTGACCGTGTCCATTCCAATCACCAACAACAATGCCATCGAATCCCATTTTTTGTTTGAGCACATGCTGCAATAAATATTCATGTCCATGAATTTTTTCACCGTTCCAACGATTAAACGAAGCCATTACCGTTTGTGCACCAGCGGCTAACCCTGTTCGGTAACCCTGTCCATGCAGCCGGAACAGATCAAACTCACTTAAAAGAGTATCGCCTTGATCATCACCCAATAAAGTACCGCCATCACCAATGAAATGTTTTAACGTCGCAATCGTTTTTCCTTCCGACAAAAAGTCATTCGCAAGATGACCTTGCATACCTTCAACAAAAGCACGACTGTACTTTGCAACTAAGCTAGGGTCTTCTGCATAACTTTCGTAACTGCGTCCCCATCGATCATCTCTGGCAACCGCTACGGTAGGAGCAAACACCCAATCAATACCCGTTGCGGAAACTTCCCGCGCCGTGGCAGCAGCAATCTTACGAATCAATTCGGCATCACGCGTGGCGCCGAGTCCTATATTGTGCGGAAAAATAGTCGCACCCATGACATTCGTATGGCCATGAACGGCGTCGGTTCCCCACATGGTTGGAATTCGACTGCCATCAAGACGATCATCAATGGATGCTTGAAACATCGACTCTGCCAGATGTACCCAATCGATGAGTTTGGAAGCTTTGTTTTGATTTGGGAAAGAGCCACCACCATTTAAGTAAGAACCGAACCCATAATGACGCATATCTTCTATTGAAAAATCACGTATTTCAGGTTGAATCATTTGCGCAATTTTTTGCTCGAGCGTCATGCTCGACAGAATACGTCGTACTCTCGACTCAATCTCTGCGTGTTGGCTGAATTGGGGGCCAACATGCGGCCAAATCGAGTCAGAAGTTTGTCGATCAGTCATAGAAGGTGGATCGATTCGATTATTTTTTGCGTCACAGCCGACTGACAAAAAAATGGTTGCTAGAAAAATTAAACAAAAGAATGTCTTAAAAGTACCCACTCTTAAATTTAAATCCGATCGAAGAATATCACTCTGCACGGGTGGAGCTTCCAACATGATGTCCCCTTTATAATCGTTTGATTTCCAACATGTTGAGATGCAGTCTAACCGAGATTATTTTTTCATGAAAGCGCTTTCATATGTTTTTTATTTCGGTTACATTGCCAAAAGAGGCTAGATAAGGCGCCTGAAAGAGATCTGACCAGATCCAACAACCATTCTGAGCTTGGGACAAAAATCATGAATAATAGTATTGAAAACAGTGTGTTAGACCTTTCTCTTAGCAAAGACTCTCAATCCAACTATCGATTTGCTCTCATCACTCTAACTTCGCTCTTTTTTCTTTGGGGGTTCATCACCAGTCTGAACGACATTTTAATTCCTTATTTAAAAAGCTTATTTGAGTTGAGCTTTGCTCAAGCCATGGCCGTTAACTTTTGCTTTTTTGGCGCTTATGCCTTGGTGTCTTATCCTGCCGGATTATTCATCAAAAAAACGGGGTATAAGCGCGGAATTGTCAGTGGCCTAGCAATAGCGGCTGTTGGTTGTTTGTTTTTCATTCCCGCTGCACGCCTTGAAGTTTACGGTTTGTTTTTGTTAGCGCTGTTTATTTTGGCTTCTGGTATCACGGTGTTACAAGTTTCTGCGAACCCCTTTGTGACGCGCCTCGGAGATCCGAGCAGCAGTGCTTTTCGACTTAATCTGACACAAGCCTTTAACTCGTTAGGGACAACGGTAGCACCGATATTTGGTGGAATATTAATCCTGTCTGTCGGGCTCACAGAAAAAGGGTCGACGGCCAATGCCATACAAATACCTTACACGATTATCTTTTTAGTACTTTTGTTTCTCGCGATCACCTTTTACTTTTTAAGACTCCCCAAAATCGATGAGTCACGACACCACGTAACACACTCAGCGCCGAGCAATAAAGAAAATGCGTGGCACCATAAACATTTAATGCTGGGTGCTATCGCTATCTTTTTATATGTGGGTGCCGAAGTATCCATTGGCAGTTTCTTGGTTAACTTTTTTGGTGAAAGTCATATTGCCGGATTAACCGAAGCCCAAGCAGCACACTATGTTGCCTATTACTGGGGTGGAGCAATGATCGGTCGCTTTTTAGGCGCAGCCATTATGCTTCGTGTCAAAGCGAACTGGATACTCACTTTTAATGCCCTTGCTTCGGTACTTTTACTCACCTTTACCATGGTATTTGACGGTATTACCGCTCAGTGGAGCATACTGGCGGTCGGCTTGTTTAACTCCATTATGTTTCCCACCATTTTCAGTTTAGCGATACACAAACTTGGTCCTCTGACGAGTCAAGGCTCGGGAATACTTTGTATCGCGATTGTTGGTGGGGCAATTGTCCCCATGCTTCAAGGTATTATCGCTGATATTGTGAATATTCAGCTTGCATTTATCATCCCTTTGATGTGCTATCTATACATCGTTTTTTATGGCATTAAAGGTTACAAAGCCGAGCTTGGAAGTAAGGAATGACTCATCAAAAAATCAAGTTTATCGAAAAAGTGGGTTACGGCTTAGGCGACACAGCGAGTAACCTAATTTTTCAAACAGTTATGCTGTTTCTCGCTTTTTTTTATACGGATATTTTTGGGATTTCAGCAGCAACCGTAGGTACTATGTTTTTAGTGGTTCGGATTTTTGATGGTATAACCGATCCTTTAATCGGTTGGCTAGCCGATAAAACAAACACTCGCTGGGGTAAGTTTCGTCCCTATCTATTATGGATGTGTTTACCACTGGTTATTGCTTGCTGGTTAACCTTTAGCACCCCCGACGTCTCATTAACGTATAAAATTTTGTATGCCTATTTAACCTACGCTTTTCTAATGTTGGCTTATACAGCAATAAATATTCCTTATTGTGCACTTGGTGGCGTGATCACTTCGGATCCGCAACAACGAGTTGCGCTGCAATCTTATCGCTTTGCATTGGCTATGCTAGGAGGAATGTTGATCAGCGCATTCACTTTACCGATGGTCGATTGGTTAGGTGCGGGCGATAAAAAGGTAGGCTATCAACAAACCATGCTGTTCATGAGTTGCGTAGGAGCATTTTTGTTTATATTTTGCTTTTTAACGACGCGCGAACGAATTCATCCACCCGCAGTTCAAAACCTTCAATTAAAAACATCCATTACAGCGCTTATTAACAATGACCAATGGAGAATTATAAGTTTAGTCTGCTTTGTCGTTTTAATCGCGATGGTCATGAGGAACACCGTCACGCTTTATTACGTCACTTATTTTCTAAATGCAGAGCTCCAAACAACACTATTTATAACAATGGGGATGCTGGGTGCAGTTCTTGGCAGTTTTCTATCGCAATACACTACGTACTTTTTTTGCAAAATAAAAAGCTACGCCATTGCGAATGGTATCGCTGGTGCTTTGTGTATACTTTCGTTCTTGATTCCCGAAAATGCTTTTGTTCCAGCGCTTATTGCGCATGTACTCATCAGTTTCTTGTTGCAAGTTGCAACACCTTTATTATGGACCATGATGGCAGATGTTGTTGACTATGGGCAACACCGGTTTGGAAACCGACTGACCGGACTCACCTATTCTTCAAATCTATTCTTTCTTAAACTGGGTATGGCTATCGGTGGTGCATCAGCAGGATGGCTACTTGCTTATTATGGTTATCAAGCAGGGGAGCCACAGAGTGACGATACGCTCAACGGAATTAAGCTACTCTTTTGTATTATCCCTGGTATTTTGTTTTTATTGTCGGGCATTATTGTACTACGGTATAAACTGAATAAATCCGCCATGCTACTTATTCAAAAAGAGCTCTTACAAAGAGCACCGAAAGAATCACATACTCGATGTCAAAGGCCAAAGAGCTTGGAAGCAGCAAACGAGCACCCATAGCCTTTTTTCAATTTATCGATTTTTTAAAAAGTACTCAAAAGCTAATGCACTGTTCTTTTTGATCCGCGTTTGAGTTTTATAATCCACATATACCAAACCAAAACGTTTGGTATAGCCTTCTGCCCATTCAAAATTATCGAGCAAACTCCACGCAAAATAACCTTTTACATTGACTCCCTTCTTTATTGCACGATCAAGCGCATGAAGATGCTGATGAAAATAATCCACACGATTACCGTCCTCAACTTTTCCGTCCTTTAATTTATCATCAAAAGCAGCGCCGTTCTCAGTAATATAGATAGGAGGTAAGTCGTAACGATTATGCAAGTGACATAATAATTGAGTCAACCCATCCGGATAAACCTCCCATCCCATGGCCGTATGCGGTGCTGAAGGGTTATCAACAAAACAATAATTCGAATGATTATGATGCTTAACAAGATGACGGGTATAATAATTGATCCCTAAATAATCCAGAGGGGCCTGAATAAGTTCTAAATCACTCTCCAGTTGTTGTGGCGTCAATTGTAAATAAGAGGTATCAATCTCATCGGGATACGAACCATTTAGTAATGGCTGAATAAACCAATGATTGTTTTCCACAGCAGCCAACTCGGCCGCTTTTCGATCTTTCTCTTGTTCAGACGCTGAATCGTGTTGCCCCAAATTGACGACAATACCGCGTTGCGCTTTTGGAACATTCGAACGCAGCACTTGCATCGCCAAGCCGTGCCCCAGCAATAAATGGTGCGCGGCTTGTTTTCCTGCCTGTTTAGGCGTCAATGTTGAATCCTCTTGGATACCCGGAGCGTGCATGCCCACTTCATAAGAAAGAATACTTGAGCAAAACGGTTCATTGAGCGTCGTATAAGCAAATATTCCATTACAGAACTCACGCGTAAACTTATCGACATAATCGCGAAAGTGAAACGCGGTTTCACGATTAAGCCACCCTCCCTTCTCTTGGAGACGTTGTGGCAAATCCCAATGATACAATGTAATAAAGGGTTTAATATTCAGATGATGTAAACAGTCGATGAGTCTTTTATAAAAATCGATCCCTTTTGGGTTTAACTTACCCGCTGAATTCATCACTCTTGGCCAAGCTATGGAAAACCGATAGCTATCAAATCCCATCGCTTTCACAAGATCGAGATCCTGCCGCCACAAATGATAGTGATCGCAAGCAACGTCACCCGTATCATTGTTTACAATTCGACCGTCTTGCCGACAAAATAAATCCCAAATGGAAGGCTCACGCCCATCCATGGTTACCGCCCCTTCTATTTGATAGGCCGAAGTGCCGACACCCCATAAAAATTCTGGGTGCAGCAACCTAGACGCTTGGGGCAATTCAAACATAAGATCAACGCTCCAATATAAAAGCTTCGAGAATAATTTTAGAGTTAGCTATAACGGGAATTTGTTACCAACTCACCGTGAAAGCGCTTTCATATTATACCAGTCATCCTCCTAATTCAAACACAATGAATGCAATATCAACTCAGCTGTTTGTGTGAGGACTCTCGAACAACGAGTCGCGGAGTGACCGAGAGGTTAATGACTTCCGAAGATTCCATCTTATAAACACGACGCATAACCAATCGAGCCGCATCGGCGGCTATTTCTCGTACAGGAAAATGAATCGAAGAAAGTTTGGGGGATATGTAACGAGCAAAAGTAATATCGTCGAATCCAATTACAGCGATATCGTCTGGCACTGAATATTGCTTATCCTTTAGCGTTTCGATAGCACCAAAAGCCATCTCATCATTGCCACAAACCAATGCCGTAAAAGGTCGATTTCGACCCAATAGGTGAGCAACACCTTCGCGTCCACCGGTCTCTTGAAAGTCGCCTTCGACGATCAGTTTTGAATCAAAAGGAAGTTGGTATTTTTTCAGTGCTTTTTGATAGCCTTCGAAACGTTCGCGAGCATCATGCTTCCATTGAGGTCCCACAATACAGGCGATTTTGGTATGACCTTGCTGTATTAAGTGCTCTGTCGCAAGAAAACCACCCCGTTCATTGTCGAGCACAAAGCACTGTTGGGTAATTTCTGGTATATGCCGATTAAGTAATACTAAATCAATATCCCGCTTAGAGAGCTCAATCAAATATTCATCACTTAAGGTTTCAGCATGGAGAATTAAGGCATCACAACGACAAGCGATTAAAAAGTCGATGACTTCTTTTTCTTCCGCTTCATTTGCATGACTGCTAGCAATTAACATTTGTTTGTTAAATTGCCTTAATACACTTTCGGCCCCTGCCATCATTTCACCAAAATAAGGCCCCGCCAACTCAGATACCACCATTCCAACACTGTCGGAGCGGTTAGACGCAAGAGAACGCGCATGAGCGTTTGGACGATAACCCAATTGCTTTATCGCATCCATGACTCGTTTCTTCTTGTTTTCGTCAACCGGAGTCGTGCTATTAAGAACACGAGAAACGGTTGCCTGAGAAACACCGGCAAGTTCTGATACGTCTTTAATGGTTGGCATATAACCTATTCTTTTAAAGTGAACACTCAGTGAAAGCGCTTCCTATTTAACCACTGATTTCTGTATGAGTCGAGTATCCGGATAGGATAGCCGTAGAACGGCCTTTTCTTGTATTTCAACGCTTAAATGGATGTCGTAAAACCAGTAATAGAATTAAATGAGCATCGGGTTGTTGAATCAATGGTCAGTCATTCGATCACTTTGTCATTTTGAATAAGGCTGAGTAATGAACGATTAAGCTCAAATTTTAGAATGAAGCTGCCCAACTTTTATTCCATTAAACGCTTTTTTCATTCTTCGACTATTAAATTTCTGCTAGAGATGTCGAAATTCTGACACTCATTTAATTTTGGCAGAAAATTCAAAGCATTTTGTCGTGAATCTGTTAACTCATCTTGAAATGCCGACATATGATAGCGGCCGTCAGATGAAAGACGGCTTCTCGCGCTCACGTTTAGTGGTATTTGCGCCACCAAGTGTAAGGGCTATTTGAAGAGGCAATGAACATTGATAATGTTTCATTTAATTCTGACATAGGTAAGCAATTAAAATGATCTTCTTAATTGCGTTAATTTTGAACATTGGAGTACATAAAATGAAACATCCATTTGCATTAAATAATTCTGAGCTTGAATCAGTACGTGAGTTAACTTCTGAAGAAGTTAATGCTGTTTCTGGTGCTAAAAAAGGCGACCGTTACACCACTATGGCGCTTGGTGAAGAAGGCGGTGATATGACCACTATGGCTGTTGGTGAAGAAGGCGGCGATTACACCACTATGGCTGTTGGTGAAGAAGGTGGCGATTACACCACTATGGCGCTTGGCGAAGAAGGTGGTGACTTGAACTTCTAGTTCAAAACCCATTAGTTCGCGCAAAAAGGTGAGACTGCTTTAGTCTCACCTTTTTATGTTTGTGCAGTACATTGAGGAAAAGTTTTTATGAAAGTGCTCGTTATGGGTCACATCCGTGATCAACATGCCATCCATATGCAAGAAGCATTAACAAAAGCCGGAGCAAACTCCGAAATATTGGACACTCGATTGTTTCCTAAAGAAACGAAAATTACTTGGGAACCTGAGTACTCGAGTGGGCGCATTATTTTACCCAATGGCCATGCGATTAACTTTGAAGACATACACTCAATTTACTGGCGAACAATCAATAAAGTTGAAATTGCTAACATCGCGCCTGAGTCGCGTTACTTAGCCTACCGTGATGCAATGAGCACGTTACGCACTTTTCTCAACGGCTCAAAAGCGAAATGGGTTAACTCTTGGGACGCCTACCAATACCACAAAGAAAAACCATTGCAGCTCGCACATGCGGCTCGACTGGGCGCTAAAATACCCAAGTCGGCAATAACCAATGCCCCAGAAGATGTTTTAAATTTTGTCAAAGGCGTTAATAAAGCCATTTACAAACCCGTGTACGGTGGCGCACACACTGACTATATTTCAGAAGCGCTTTTAGAAACCGAACGACTCAGTAAGGCGCTTTCAGTTTCGCCGGTTACACTGCAGGAGTACATTGCTGGCACGAACATTCGTTCGTACGTGATCGGTGACGAAGTGTTTTCAGCTGAAATTGCGAGTAATAATGTTGATTTTCGAGAAGATGATCAGGCTGAGTTAAAACGAGTTGAATTGAGTGATGAGCTGAATGCGTTAAGTATTAAAATTGCTAGAGAGTTTGGGTTACACTGGACCGCTATTGATTGGCGAAGAAGTGAGCAGGGAGAGTGTTATTTTCTTGAAGCTAACCCCAGCCCAATGTTTATTCACTTTGAAAATAAAACAAATTTTCCAATTACGGATCGACTGGTTAAGTTACTGATGTCTTAGGCTCCTAAAGCCTAGACAGTCCCATTCGTGATAGTCTTCCAATAGCTACGAAGTCGGTAAGTGTTTTACTTTTCGCCAGATCAAGTGCGCACAAAAAGCGCTTCAATGGCGGCTAACAGAGCACTTATCGACTTTCGATTGCCTCCAAACTTTCTTACCCCAAATTCACGTTAAGTCGCCTCTGAATAAAGTCTAATGAAGAGACGATTTAAACTTTCACTGATACAAACGACGCAACTCCAGTTCCAACTTATCTAAAATCCCTTTGATGTATTGGCTGAATGACTCAGTTATATTTTCCTTATGCGATCGACTCATTATGAGTGGACTGACCCGTCGCTTGTTTTGCAACCACTTCCACCAATTGACCATTTTGAATGCAAAGAATACGATCCGCGCTTCGAATTGTTTCTGGTCGATGCGCAATAATGACCCGCGTTATATCCAGTTTTTTTACCGCATCATTAACAATAGACTCTAATTGAGTGTCCAAATTGGAAGTCGCTTCATCGAGAAAAAGAATCTTCGGTTTTTTATACAATGCACGAGCTAACAAAAGCCTCTGTCGTTGTCCGCCGGAAAGCGTCGTTCCCATGTCGCCTATTAATGTATTGTAACCCATCGGCATTTGAGTGATATCATGATGGATGCAGGCAAGTTGTGCACAATATTCGGCGTGTGCTTCATCCATATCAGGGTCAAAAAAAGTAATGTTATCGAGCATAGAGCCGGAAAGTAATTGATCGTCTTGCATCACTGCTGATAGGTAACCACGATATTGGCGTAGACCCAACTTATGTATTTCGCGATCATCAACCAGCACTTTCCCTTCCGTAGGATGCAATAAGCCAAGCATTATCTTCATCAGCGTTGTCTTACCACAACCCGAAGGCCCAATAATGGCGACTGACTCTCCTTGACTGAACGTTGCATTGACTCCCTTCAACACATGAGGTTCGTCTTTTGTATATTTAAACCCAATATCAATCAGTTGAAGTTTACCGTTAACCTGAGTCACTTGTTCAAGCGAGGTAGACTCTGTTTTTTCTTCGGGAGTCATTGCTATGTCGGCAATTCGAGTTAAATGCAAACTCAACATTTTAAACTCGATGATTTTTTCAATCACCGCTGCAGTTTTAGAGGTAAATTGACCTTTAAATGACATGAATGCGATAAGCATTCCAACCGAGAATTGACCTTCCAATACCAGCAATGCGGCACAATAGATCACTAAAACATTTTCAAGTCCAAACAATACTTCATTGATCGCTTGATAGCTGATATTAAACTTGTTAACACGAATTCCAGCATTCATTGCATCCGCATAGTGATTATGCCATACAGCTTGTCGCTGAGATTCACGTCCGAACAACTTAATACTTTGCGAAGCCCGAACGGTTTCCATAAAGTTACTGCTTTCATTAGCATTGGCGACAATAGCTTCTTCTTGAAGTCTTTTTAATGTACCGTACATAGCAAAACGAATGGCGCCATAAACGCATACGAAGGAAATCACTATTCCGGCGAGCAATGGACTGTAAACCATCATCATGATCAAAGTACCAATCGTCATGATGCCATCAACAACAGTTTCTATTAGTCCCGTTGTAATGAGCTGCTTGATATTGTCAACGGATTTAAACCGAGAAACAATATCACCGATATGTCGTTTCTCGAAGTAAGACTGAGGCAGCCTTAAAAGATGTCGAAACAAATTGGCGGCCATTTGAATACTGAGCTGACTGCTCAAATACATCACAATATATGAGCGAAGTACGGTAGTACCAACTTTAATCAACACAATAAGTGCAAAAGCCGCGGCAAGAACAATGAGTAAATTTAAATCATTCCCTATAAGTACGTTATCAACAACCATTTGCACATAAAGCGGACTAATCAGTGCAAACACTTGAAGCAAAATCGATAAAAAGAATATTTGGATGAGCGCCCTTTTTAGGCCACTCATACGGCTCCAAAGATCACTCAGCTTCATGCTTTGTACTTCGTCTTTCTTCTGAAACTGCTTCGTCGGCGTTAACTCCAATGCCACACCAGTAAAATGTTTCGATGCATCAGAAAAGGAGAGAACTTGCTCGCCTTTAGCCGGATCATGAATGATAATTTTCCCTTTCTTAACAGACTTTAATACAACATAATGATTAAGATCCCAATGCAAAATGGTTGGTGCTTTTAATTGAGACAGCATGTCAAGTTCAACTCGAATGGCTCGCGTCGAAAATTTCAAACTGTCCGCGGTTTGCATAATGCCCTTAAGCGTCGCTCCTTTTAACGATACCGGATAGCGACGCCTTAACGTGTTCATATCAATTTGGTGGCCGTAATATCCAGCGACCATAGCCAAACTCGCCAGCCCACATTCGGCAACTTCCGTTTGCAAAACAATAGGTAGCTTAGCTTGTCGTTTAAACGATAATAGATGTACGGGGTTTTGCATTAAATACGACCTTTCAAGCTGTAAAAAGGATCCAATATCCAGTCAATCAATGATAATTGCTCCAAAATAATATCTGCTTCTAGGAGCATACCTGCTTGAAGCGGAAGTGACTGTCCATAGGCTTGAACACTCTGTGCGTCGAGCTTTACCCGTACGCGGTAAACCGGCTCGTTTAACGTAACCGGCACAGGCAGCTCCTTTGGAACTAAAATGACTTCGGATATCTTGTCGACTACACCACGATGTACACCAAATCGCTGATAAGGAAATGCAGCGTAGCGCAACATCACCTTCTGTCCGGGTTGGATAAATCCTATTGCCTTTGTTGGCACAAAAAGTTCAGCCTCAAACAAAGCGTTTGCTGGCAATATAGACATTAACGGTGAGCCTGGTTGAGCAGAATAACCTTCGTGAGATTGGAGCGCAGTTACCCGACCTGAACGAGGTGCAATTAAAGTAAATGCACCTTGGCTTTTAATATTAAGAACTTGAGTCCTAACATCTGATAGTTTGCTACTTAAATCGAGTACTCGTGATGTTGACTTGATTGGCAGTTGCAGCTGCTCATTTTTGGTATGTTCAAGCGAATTCTGAAGCGCTAATAATTCACGCTCTGAGTCGTTCAATTGAATTTCTTTAGTCAGATGTTTTTCATGATATGCTTTGTACTCTGAGTGAGATAAATGGCCTTGTTCTCTTAGTTCTCTTGCTTTTTCAAGCTGCTCTAATGATAATTGGAACTGATTTCTCAATAGTTTTACTTGCCTTTCTTGTTGATGAATTTCCTTTCTCAAACCTTCAATCTTACTCGAAAGTTGTTCTTTTAATAGCGCTTCCAAACGCCTTTCTTCTCCGATTTTCTTTTCTATTGTACGTCGAGTATCTTCGAGCTCCTTCACCAAAGCTTGATCGACATTTTCTATATCATGTAAGGCTGACGATGTTGAAATAGTGAGCAGTTTATCACCCGCTTTAACATAACTTCCCTCGTTAACAAACTGCTCAACAACCGTTCCTGATCGAGTTGGGTAAATTTTTGCCAGTCCGTTATCAGGAACAATATACCCAGATACAGTTTCTCGTCGAGCATACTCGCCCCAATAGAGTAGCGCAGTCATGAGCAATACAAAGATGGAAATCACGGCAGAAAGAAGCAGAAAAGACAGAGGTTGAATTAATAGCACCTCTCCCCACAAACGTTGTCGTTTGCTTTCCAAAACTTCTTTTCGAAATAGAGATGATGACATTATGTATTTCCACTCAGCTTTTGAGCCGCTTGTTTACTGACGGCTATCGCTTTACTTGAAACGAATTCAGACGGTGTTTTTCCATATTTAGCTTTGAAGCACTTACTAAAATAAGTGTGGGTCGAAAACCCGACTTGTATGGCCACATCGCCCGCAGTCATTCCTGATAATAGCAACGGACATGACTTTTCAAGCCGATAGGATCTTAAATAGTCCGCTGGTGTAATATTCAATAAGGCTTTCATTTTTCGGTACAGCTGACGTTCACTCATAGCAAGTTCTTTTGCAAAATCCACAACTTTCACATCCGGATTTGAATACCGCTTTTCTAAGAGCGAACGAAATTTTTCCAGAAACTTTTGCTCAATTGACCCCAAACTTGTGTCGTTGCTGATTGGTGTATCACTTTGTAAAGATGTCTGATCGAGCGAAACCAACCTTTGTTGTATCAACTGGCGAACTTCAAGTAGGTTTTGTATTCGCGCCAACAGTTCATCTGCATCAAAAGGTTTACTAATATATTCGTCGGCAAAATTTTGCCATCCCGAAATCCGGCTTTGTTTATCATTCTTAGCGGTCACTAATATAATGGGAATGTGACTCGTCAATTTACTTTTTTTAATTTCTTTGCAAACATCAAAACCAGTAATACCAGGCATCATAACATCACTAATAATCAAATCCGGAACAACTTGCTTTGCTAACTCAATGCCTTGTTCACCATTATTACATGTCATACATCGAAACATTGGCCTTAAAATCAAAGCGATGTACTCACTCATTTCCTTATTATCATCGATAATTAATATTTGTGTTGTATGAACTTCTGAGTTATTCGTGTCGGAGGAGATAGTTTCATGACTACGACTTAGCTCTAGCGCGCCTCTTACTTCTTTTAATATATCGTTTTGGTCTGATTTCTCATTAAACCGACCCTGCAAGTCACTTATTGGTAAATCTACAATGAACCTTGAACCTTTCCCCTCTTCACTTTCGACTGCGACTTTACCGTCATAGGCCTCTACCAGCTCTCTAACTATTGAAAGACCAATTCCTGACCCGCTGGCTGACATATTATTAAGATCATTCACGCGATAAAATCGTTCAAAAATTGAAGCAATTTTGTCTTTCGCGATGCCGATACCGGTATCCTCTATCACAATGAGCACTCGCTCATTCTCTAAAGACTTGACACGTACAAAAATAGAGCCGTTTTCGGGTGTGTATTTGATCGCATTCGATAGTAGGTTTATACATACGGTTTCGAAGTTTTCAGAACTCATGTGCACGTTACAGTCGGATTCAATTATCAATTCAACATGAATATTTTTTTGTACCGTATATTCTTGAAATGAATCAATGATGGTCCGTAGAACGGATGATACTGGAGTGCTACATTCTGTCTGGTTAAATTGCTCCACCTGCATGCGTTCAATTTTAAGTAACTGACTTACCAAACGATAAAGCCGCTCCGCATTACTTCGAATGATGGATAACATCGTCATTTTATATTCGTCGTCTTCGCGATCGATAAGCTGCTTTAATGGCCCCAGAATGAGAGTTAAAGGCGTTCTGAGCTCGTGGGACATGTTCGCCAATTCTCTACTTTTCTTTTCCAATAACCTATCAACCGTCATTTTCTCCTTTGTTAATTCTTCCGTTCTAATTTTCACTTGAGCCTCAAGTGCTTGCGCTCGACGTCGAATGCTTGAAGTTCTAACATTATAGGCAATGACAAGGATAACGATAAAAAGTACAAAGTAAGCAATCTTTGCCCACAACGTTAAATAAATAGGCGGCTCAATATTGATTGTTATCGCCCTAATATTATCGCCCCACAAACGATCATTATTACTCACTTTAAGCTCTAAAAGATATTCTCCTGGTGATAGGTTGCTAAAGGAGACCCGTCTATGATCAGCTGCGCCTTGAATCCAACCGTCCGTTAATTGTTTAATTCGATATGCGAACCTGTTTTCTTTAGGTGAAGCATAATGGCCGGCAGAAAACTCTATGGTAAAGCTAGACTCTTTGTGACTTAATGTAATGTTATCGACAAATGAAATCGAGTCACTTAATCTTAATCCATCTTTTTCATCCGATACGGATATTCTCTGGTTATTAATGTAAAAATCGGTAAAAATAGGTTGCGGTTTAAATGGATTAGGTTTTACATTTTCAGGATAGAAAGCTGAAAGCCCATTAGTACCAGTAAAATATATGAGTCCATTGGACTTATCGAAGTATTTACCGCCAGTAAATTCCAGACCCTGTAAACCATCGTTAATACCAAAGTGAATTGAATCATTCTTCACATAGTTAAATTGAGTAAGTCCTTTATTGCTACTGATCCAAAGATTTTGTTGATTATCACTCTGAATTGCGTAAGCAGAATGACTCGCTAGCCCAGAACGTTTGTTAAATACTTTAAATGAATCAGATTGTTCAAGATATAAATTCACGCCGTATTCCGTAGCAATCCATACTCGACCGGTGTCATCGACATGAATATCATTAATATAGTGGCTACTTATAGCGCCATATTTTTCTGATGATACTGCATAGCGTTTAAACTCCCCATTGGATCGATCCAAGCGAAAAAGCCCACGCTTTGAACCGAGCCATAAACGATTTTTCGAGTCTTCTGCTATAGAGAATATTTTCTTTGAATCAATAGGCTCATGACTCATCTTTTGAATGGCATCCCTTGTAAAAGTATCATTTTCCGCTAACCATTTATCAATGCCATTATCTGTAGCAACCCATAAATTATGGTCGCTATCCTCATACAAAGTGTAAATCGAATTGTGACTGATACTTTCGCTATTGTTTACAACATGAACAAACTGCTTAAAGTTGTTTTCATAATCATTATAGCGATTTAAACCACGTGCCGTAGCAACCCAAATTTGATCATCGTGCGTTTCAAGAATATCGGTGATCAAGTTGTTAGTTAAGCTCGTTTTGCTCTCGGCATTAGCTTGGTAAAACTGGCATGTCCCATCACTCTCTAACTTGTAAAGTCCGTTATTTGAGCCAACCCATCGACGTCCTTTAGAATCAATAAGTATAGAACTCACAACCTCACCCACACAGGAGGACTGATGCTCATCAGCAGCAAAATGTAGAAACTGTAACGTATGTAAGTCGAGTTTATTAATGCCTTTGTTAAAGCCCCCCGCCCAAAGAACATGACTTCGGTCAACATACAAAGAGATAATTTGATTTTCGCTCAAGCTATTAAATCGATAAGGATTACGTTGATAATGTTGAACCTTACTGTTGTTAATAAAGCGATAGATTCCATGAGCAGTAGCCACCCATATATCGTGTTTATTTGTTTCGACAATATCAAAAATTCTACGGGCAGAAACAGCGCCTTCAGTTTCAGAACTATTGAAGTGATGATGCAGAATATTTTGACGGGTATTTAATTGATAAAGGCCAGCTCTTTGTGTTCCAATCCATAAGTCCGAGTTGGTAGAAAAGAGCAACTTTGAAACATGTTCATCCTTAATTGCTTTTAGAGTAGCGTATTGATGAGGTGCTTCAACATAACGCCCATTTTCGGTATCAAGAAAATGGATTCCACGAGCAGTTCCGACCAGCAAAAGAGCATTATTGGAAAAACTTAACGTATTCACATAGCGCGTATACCTCGTGTTTTCCGGGTTAATGATTACGTTGAATTGACCCGTTGATATCGTGTAAGACAAAACGCCCGATCTGGATGTTCCTATCCATAAAATGTCGTTGCGAATCGTTAGAGATCGTATCGCACCAACATCGTTGTCATTGTCAAACGAATTAAATTGTATTTTTGTGAATGTTTCTGTTTTAGGGTCAAGCTTATTCAACCCACCATCCTGAGTTGCAATCCATAAATTTCCATAAGTATCTTGCACAATATCTTTAATAACTTGACCGGATATGGCATGCGCAGAAGACTCGTCCTTTAGAAATTGACGAAAATGGTATCCATCGTATCGATTGAGTCCATTATCGGTACCAATCCAAATAAAACCTTGCCGATCTTGAAATGTGACATTTATTGAGTTTTGTGAGAGGCCATGCCGCGTTTCTAAATGCTCAAAGTGCAAATGAGGCACTTCATTAGCATAAACAGAACTGGGCACAATACTTAGCATTAAAACAAAAATGCAAAGCAGTTTAAGGGGAGAACTTACATTAGAAGGTATCATAAACGATTAAAATCAGTCTCCCCCTACCGATTACCACTAATCAAAATGTAACAACTATGTTGTCTATTTAGTGTTAGCCTTCAATAAAGCACTGTAACCATCTTTTTAAATCGTCTTTTCCAGGTGCAACGGTGTTATCTCCATCCGGACCATCTTCTGGTTTTACAGTAACATCACCACTTGGGCTGTATACATCATCACTATTTTTTGACGAAGCATTTCCGCCCGCTATTAAGTCAAGCTCACTAACCGTAAGTTCTCTCACTGTTTTTCTCCATTTTAATTAAGAATGTGACTCTTAAACCTATTGGAAAGAAGCTACAAAAAATGTTTCATCGTTTAATTTTTATCAAACGTCAAATTCATTTTATGAGTAGCTTAAAATCGGCGGCAAGGTTACACAGAAAGAGATATTAGGTCAAACCCTCTAATAGCTGTTTTTTGACTCCTTTCGGTTAAATACAATTTTGTGTTTATAAATGTAAAATTTCTTGTATTAATAAGTCATTCGAACGTTGTCCGATTTTTGATAACCAATGTCTAATAATTGAAAGTAATCCGTATGTTTTTACATCGATTTATATAAAACAATTCCGACAGTGCACTATCATTATTCTGACAGTTAGATTTATATGCGTAAAATCAATCACTTACCTATTCATATAAACCTCAAAAGTTGCTGATCTATTTTTAATCTATCACTTTGTTTACTTTTCAAACGGCTAAACAAAAAAGCAGTACGTTGAACCAAAAAAAACGCCATAATTAAGTATTGGTAATATTTCACATATCTATTAAAAATAAGGTAACGGGACATTGCACATGGTTAGGAGTGATTAAAAATGAATCTGGACTGACCAAATTAGAACAGTTGTGTTTAATTGTTAATTTTTTATGACAAAGAGTTGATATCGCTTTTTAGCTTCCGTTGCGTGCAATGAGTTCATGCTTAAAAAATGGCCATGGATAACGTTAATACTTAAAGGCTATCGAGACCCTTACTTTATACGTGACAATTTCAATAGTTTTCCATTATTACTGTCGGTTAACACAAAAATTCCACCATCAGCACTGACACGAACATCACGAATCCGTTCGCCAAGAAACTTCAATAAGCTTTGCTGACCTGTCACCTTATTGCCATTTATTTGAACCCAACGTAATTCTCTTGCAGCTAAGGCTCCGATTAAAAAATCGCCATTCATCTCTGGAAACTGTTGACCATAATAAACCGCAAAACCGGAAGGCGCTATCGAAGGCGTCCAATGTAATAATGGAGACTCCATACCTTTATACTCCGTAAATGGAGAAATGGTTGCACCGGAATAATCCTTCCCAAAAGTAGCAACGGGCCAACCATAGTTCTTTCCAGGTTGTAAAATATTAATCTCATCGCCACCTTTCGGGCCGTGCTCGTGCAAAATGACTTGTTTACGAACAGGATCATAAACTAAGCCTTGAGAGTTTCGGTGACCATAGGTCCAAATACTTTTCATTGCCTTTTGATCATTGATAAAAGGATTATCCGCAGGAATACTACCGTCAAAATGCACCCGTGCGACTTTACCCAGTAAATTATCCAGTTTCTGTGCTTGTTCGCGGTAATCAAAGCCATCACCTGTGGTTATGAGTAAAGTCTCGTCGGGCAGTACAGCCAGCCGACTGCCATAATGAACAGGCGTGTCCTTATAAGGCTCCATATCAAATATCACTTTGATATGGGTGAGTTGCTCACCCTTGAGTTGAGCAGATATCACTCGCGTCGTATTCGCCGATCGATCACCATGCGCATAACTGAGGAATAGCGTTTGGTTTTTTTCAAACTCGGGATGCAGTGCGATATCCAATAAACCACCTTGGCTCATCACAAACACTTCAGGCATATTTTTAATAGGCTCTGATAGCTTACCGTTTTGAAACCAGTGCAAGTCACCTGTGCGCTCAGTGATTAGAAGAGAACCATCGGGTAGAAATGCCAAAGCCCACGGATGTTCAAGCCCTTCCTGCAGAATATCCAACCGGAAATGAATCATTTTACCTTGATAATTAAAGCTTTTAATCTGACTTTCATTCTTCGCATAAAGATTGCCAGACGATAAAATACTGACAAGCAAGAGACTCAACAGCCAAGCCATACCCAATTGAATTCTGTGCATTATTCAGTCTCCTCGATTATAATTTACACAAGAGTAATTCAGTTCTTTCACAACAACAAGCCAGGAGACTTTTTATCTCATCCGATACTGGTTACACTCATTAAAAACCCATTCACTTCACTATGAAAATGTCAAAAATAAGAATAATTTTCGCACTTGTGGTAGCCAGCATCACCACTTTTGTTTTTGCCAGTTTTGCACATACTCAATTTGTACTTCACGAACTGGGTCAGCTGGGAATAAACATCACCTGGAACACACGCTTAAACTCTACAGCCTCCGACTTATTGGGCTTAGCACCCGGCTACTTACCAATCATCACTCTGGGATGCGCAATCGGATTTTCATTGACGAGTTGGCTACGATCGCATGTTAGAATACCGAAAACATTAGCTTTTTCGCTGGCCGGTATACTTGCTATGGTAGCTATTCATTTGCTTATGTTTCCAATTTTTCACATTACATTAATTGCAGGAGCTCGGTCTGACTTTGGTTTTCTAATGCAGCTGGCTGCAGGCGCAATGGGCGGTTGGACCTTTAGTGTGTTTTACTCAAAATAAAAATCAGTACAAAAAATGGAAGTGCTATAAAACTATTGTTATCTTAGCTCAAATTTTCGATTTCTGTTTATGATACTGAATGATATCCTCTCGATGTTCTACTGGCCTAGGCTGCCCAATATTTTTAACCATCCCTAATAAACCTAAAAACTGAATAACACGCCAACCCCGATCGGATTGCCCTGGCTCAAGCCCTATACGAGCTGATTCAGGAAATGCATGATGATTGTTATGCCAACATTCACCGTAGGTTAGAACTCCTAATCCAGGTGAGTTTGAAGCTTGAACAGACGCACCTCTCACATGCCATTTACCCGGGCCCGGATTATGACAAAAGTAAGTAATACTCCAATGACCGACGATACTTACAGCGACTCTAACAAACACTCCCCAAACCACATAGGGCCAACCACCAATGCAGTACAAAATCAAAGCAAGAACTAGCTGATGTAATCGCCATGTATTATCAAGCCATTGATAAAATTTATCTTCGCTATACTTGGGTTCTATGTTGATAACTGGGGGAGTTTTAAACTTAAATCGACAGCAAAGCTGCCACCAAAGATCTCGAAAATACCCTTGTTTATGCGAAAAGAAATCATGACATACGCTCTGGCGTTGTGCCCAATCGCGCATATCATGAATTTTTATCACTCCACTCGGACCAGACATCCCAACTATAACCCCCACCCAGATAAGAAATTTTTCCAAGTAAGGATGAGCGACAAATGTTCTGTGAATCATCATACGATGCATACCAACACTATGACCAATCAACAATGTTGTATACGTCAGAATTAAAAACAAAAGTACAGAATCTAAGCTAGCAACCATGGGTGCAAATATTATTGCCGCAACGATCATTCCAAGATTCCAGCTCATTTTGGCAAAATCATATTCTACTTCGCCCTCAACAGGATTCGCGCCATTGTCATTTACTCTTATTACAGGCTCCATCATAGTAAAGCTCCTATAGTTAAAGTTAATGCTCTTGAAATTACCGACAGAGTCGCATAGCCCAAATAATACATTGAACGTACTTATATTTATTATCCGACCAAAACTTTAGCCGTTTCAACATCAGCAGTAATTAATCCGTACACCGCGTAAGCAAAGAATGCCATTAATGGATATTGTAAAATGGTTAATACTTTATCGAACAATAAAAGCTTATTGTAAGAGTAAAAAGAAGGTGTGACACTCGTCCTATTTTCATTTTCTTTTAACTCGGCTACTCGACTTGTTAAAAAGTATCTTGATATAAAAGCAATAAAAGCAAGAACGCCCGCCCATTGAAAAGCCCATGGTCCTGTAGACGAAGTGAGTGCCATAACAAAAGCGTTTGACGTTTCGCAAACAGCTGCACCACAGGGTGTAAGATGAATATTTTCTGTTTCAAGTATTTTAGTAACTTTTGTAAAGCCGTCTTCACTTAATTGAATTCTTGTCCAGTCAATTAGCTCGAGCCACCTGGCTTGAAACCCTCCAATCGCAGCATAAGAAACAAGCTTGACAATAAATGGGATAACAAAGATCAAAAGTAGTAAAAAATTCACGCCTAGCGAAAATGCATTATATTTAGACCGAATCTTTGACCAAATATCAGACTCTAAATTGTGAGGAAATCTCATTCCTTTAATGTAGTTAGAATCGAATTGAATAAACTTAACATTCGATAAATCAGAATATGAAAAATCGGCGAACTCTATACTGGAATAAAAAGAACCAAGTTCGCGTTTATCGGGAAAACTGACTTCACCTACATACTTTGTATAACTAAAGTCAGCACTTATGGCATACATTCGATTTAGACCAGTACAGTTCTTAAATACGCCCCCTTTAAATATACTGTTTGAAAATGTCGCTTTGGTAAACTTGCACCTTTCAAAAACGCAATCAGAAAAATTAAACTTTCCGACATCTGGAAACTTAGAAAAATCACATTCCACAAAGTGTGACCCCACAAAATAGGTTTCAGCCCTAGCAACTGCACTCTTAAAGTCATCCGTTGATTTGCAAGGTTTGTAGTTTTCAGGTTGGATGTCACAGTCTTTCCATACCAGCTCTAGCTTTTTTTCTTGGGTACGCTTTTCTCTCGCTTCGTGGAACTCTTTTTTTCGAAAGCGCATTACCTGTTCATCGTCAGGTAGTATTCCAGTGTCATCATCTTGCATTGTAGAGCGCGCATCGATAATAGCTGAACGATACACCTGCTCTAGATCATCCGCTCCTAAGCAAACCTCTGTCGTGTCAGGTAACTTCCACTTACTCATATTAATATTCCCCAATAAATTCCATGAACTTCGATAACGACTCACTTATGCGCGTTTTTCTTCATTTTCTAGAGTTCACTGTGCAATAAAATAATACAGTCACTCTTAAATATCTAGCGCCTTGTAATACTCTCAAAAAATATTAACTCAAGCATGCGTCTTATCTTCTCTTGACTATCCGGCAAACTTTACACCCACATCGAAGCTAACCTGCATTTCGACTTTATCTCTCAACGTGTTTTACCGCCCAACCGGACTTTCTGAGGAAAATACGCGGCTGGATATAAAATGTGATCGTAGAATAAGTCCAAAATTTTTCGAATAAGAAATAAGTAAACTAAAATTCAACTGGATAATTCAAAAAGGAGCGAAATGGCCTACTCTGAAATCGTAATAGATGAAAGCGTTAATAGCATAAGGAAAAATAAGAGCCAGCGCGAAAGCTCTTTCACGCTGGCTTACAAAAGAAGGATTAATTCAGTGGTTGTATGACCAATTCATTGCCATATATAAACAGTGTATTTTCATCACCACTTAACTGAATTTGACTGTAAAGACCAACAGAATTTGCCAGCATCTTAGTAGAAATAAGCGTTGGCTGCCCACTCGAGTCGATGTCACTTATATCGTATTCTCTTATGTAAGAAATTTCGTTGGTATAATCATAAAAAACATACAGCGCATAAATAGTATTACCATCTCTTGAAATTTCTGCATCAACATATGAGGCATTTAAGTCTTGGGCAGGGTTTGGAAGGCTACCTAAAACATTGAAATTTTCATCCGTAATGTTAATGGCAGACTCAACGATTATTCGACGTTGGCCATTTTGGCTAAGCCGACTTCGAATAATGTCGTACTCACCTCTATCGACTTCAATAAGAGCACCCTCTACTGCGCTGTACTGATATAGTGCCGGATAATGTCCGGTACCAATTATTGCAACACTTCTATCCCCACTAGTGATCGGTGTTGGATCAAACCCTTGCGCTATTCGAACGTCTGCAAAAACACCCATAATGGGATCAAAAATATTCATGTTTCGAAATGAGGCCGAAGTATCCCTTCCGAGTATAACCTCCCCCGTACTAATTTGACGTGCAGACAAGATCGAATGGGGATAGTTATACTCTAGCGTATTAGATTGTTGTTCAACGTAGGTCAAAGCATCAACTTTTTTTACTTCACCAGGGTAAATAACAAATAAACTCATGCTGTCGTTAGCGATTTCTATATCATTCGCATCAGAGTATGGAAATATCCCGTTTTGAGTCCAAGTTGAACCTCGATAACGATACGATTGCCAACCATTTATCGAATTAAAGTACAAAGTTTTTGTTCGATCATCATATACATGTCGAGTATCTATTCTTACGGAATTATCATTTAAAAGTATATATTGATAGTCATAATAGGATTGTGGAATCACTGAAACCGATACAGTCGACTGGGTTTCATTGTCGGATTCGAATTGTATAGCAATATCTTGAGCGCTACTTTTAGGCTCAGCAAAGATTTCCATTTCGTAGCTATTTCGAACAGTCGCAGACGTAACGTTTAAATCTTTTAATCTCACTGAGTTTTCTTCAAGAGATGTAAAACCACATCCTGTAATCGTAAATTGAATTGGCTTATCGACAAATTGAATTTTAGGTAGTGCTTCACTAATTTTGACTTCCGAATCCGCATAAAACTTAACATTTAAACGAAGATACCCATAAAGCCCTGAAGCGTTTTGATAAAAGATACTGATGTCTGCTTCATGAACTCTACACTCAGACTCATTTACGGTTAATGATAAAATTCCCTTTGAACCCTCCGTACTTTTGGTTATGTTTAACCAGTCGCTGGGCTCTTTTTGGTACTCAACTGTGTACTCCCACTGGGTATGAGCGATATTAAGCAGTTTAAAGTCAATTTCAACATCCACGGAGTTTTCAGTCGTATTGTTTTCACGGTATAGTGAAACGGCGGAAGTCGAAAGAGTCGCATACTCCCTGACATGATAATTCAACTCCAAAGTATCACGGCCAAACTCTTGAGTGCAGTTTTGATCGTAACATCCTTGAACAGTGATGTTCGATTGATAAGAGCCGACTGCTAGGTATACCCCCTGGCGTCCTCGGATAACCAGTTCACCAAACGAGTCATTGATCTCGGCCCGTAAAAAAGCAATTTGCTCATTCGTTTGACTTAAGATGAAATAAACGCTTTTACCCGACTCAATCTCCGCTCTTATCGTTTGTGAAACATTGACTCTAACTCGAGTAACCGGCACATCAAGGCTATCAACCATTGTTTCCATACTAATGGTTTGCTTAGCAATATTTAAATTCGCTTCAGGAGTCGTTTGGCTCGAAGAACTTGAGCCACCACCGCAAGCTGAAAGGAGGGCTAAAAAACAAGAGGCCACCAGTATGTGCACAAACCGAACTATGAGAATTTTAATACAAAGCATTTAGACCCCTTAATCGAATTTATTATCTGTCTTATTATTTTCCTCACTGTTCAGCGTTCCATTGAAGCAGCGAGTTCGTAGCCCAGCATTATACTCATTTAATTTAGCGAATAAAAAACGTATTTTAAATACTCGAATAACATTCCATCTCTAACAACAAAATATCTAAATCACCTAATTTGAACCATTTCTCCAGCCCAATAGGAGCGGTATTTTTAATACAAATATCAAATTAACCGTATTGAGATAAGCT
Organism: Pleionea sp. WD8-19; assembly: GCF_055326765.1. Classification (NCBI taxonomy): domain Bacteria; kingdom Pseudomonadati; phylum Pseudomonadota; class Gammaproteobacteria; order Oceanospirillales; family Pleioneaceae; genus Pleionea; species Pleionea sp. WD8-19. The sequence goes on from NZ_JBUZOU010000012.1 coordinate 104,813, forward strand.
TCCGCACTTGATAAACAAAATCGATAGATTTAGATTTCAATTTAAAACGCTAGGTTGAAGTTGCCAAATAACGGTTGGGAAGAACAAAACACACAGAAAACAGCATTAAATCATTGTTTTCAAAGGGGAAAAGTGGTCGGTGTGAGAGGATTTGAACCTCCGGCCCCTTCGTCCCGAAGGATCAAAGCAAATTTCAAAACTTTAATTTTCAAATATTTTCCTTTATTTTCAATTAGTTAAAACGCTTTAACAACTCATATTTAGTCGAAATATACGTCCAAAATGATATATTCCGACATAAAACTACTACAAAGTCCCCCAAATCTCCCATCGAATTTTTATCCAAATAGACCGGACTGAATGACACTTAATCTTCTTCAAAAATTAGTATCGCGTCATTAGAAATTTGAGTTTTATGTAGTCCTTTCAACGAATATGATTCTTTCTCTACCGGTTTTGGATTTCGCCTTAATAACCAGTCTTTATACGCGACTGTTTCAAGTAGCTCTCCATTCGAGCCAGTAACTTTTGCGACGTAAGCTTTGCCTGGGACTCTTGCAGTAATTTCATCAATTACAACAACTGCACCACGCCCTGTAATTTCAAACGTCTCAACTACTTTAAACTTATTTTTCATTTATACAACTATTCAATACCGGTTACTGAAAGTGGCTCAACTACCTTACATAAATCCATAGTTAGTTTTGAGACTCTGGAGGTCCAAATAACGTAATCTCCCAGTCTTCATAGGGGGGAGTTACTTGAAAAGAAGAGTCACAATAGGACTTCAGGTAGTCGGTTGCCCTTTTCTGAGCATAGTCAAAATTTAAAACATTACCATCGTCATCTAATTCGATAACATTTGCAAATATTGCAAAAACCATTTCAATTGCACTGGGTTCAGATCCGTAAAGAACTAAATAATCAACATCTTTTAACATGTAGTGCGTACCACTTGCCATGAAAAAAGCAAAGGTTCGAAGCGCTCCACTAAAGTCATTACTCAATTTCATATTATTCTATTGACCCTCGAGGTATTGTCGAGGCTTTATGTACCCGCCCACTGATGACAAGCAACATAATCTAACAGGTTTATTTGTGCAGACCATGCACGCCCATTATAAGTTCCCGACAATAAAATGATAGGATTTTTAAATTGTTGCCATTCTTCCTTATTTATTAAATCTTCATTGAATTTAGGATAGATGGGATGCTCCTTTTGATAATCGAGCTTTATCTCTATGGACTCGGCATGAATTATTTTATTGCACGCTTGACGTAAAGATAAAATACTAACATTTTTTCCTTCAGTTAATGTACCAACCCCATCAGGATTGTTTTTTTTGTGCTCACTAGAATAATTAGATAAATCATCATTTATTCGCATCATCGCAGCAAATGAAATAAGCGATTCAATTATGTACTTATCTTCCTCATTTTGAAAAGCAATTATTGGACACCAATACTCGTTAATTGGGTTTTTTAGAAGCTCTAAATCATACTTCGTAAGTATTTGAGAAAGTAAAATATAACCCTTCTTTTGCAGTACTTCATTGGATGTTTGTAAAGTATTTGCTTCCATTTTACCGCCTAAGCCAATTTTAAACTCGCTTGATAGTCATATGGTAACTTTTGTATTGTGGCCTATACTATTTATTTATAGTAATTATTTGTACATATACGACAATGATGATGCTCGGTTGTATAGTCGCCCGCCTTGTAGAATGTTAAGTGATAGTGCTTTCCATCCTTCTCAAAACAAACTGGACAAAATGGTACATCATCATTGTCCAACCAATACAACTCCCCATCGAATGTCAGTGCACTCTTCTCGGAAATTATTTTCTCCAGCCCTGCAATTTTTAAGTCCTTTTCGATGAGCTGCTCCTGAACTACAGCTAATTCAAATTTAACGTCAGCTAAAGCACTTATTAAATCTGCAATTTTTAGTTTGGTCTCTGCTTCCGAAAGTGACAGTTCGCTATTTTTGATAAGTTTAGCGAGATCAGTCGCTGTTTTTACACTTGAGAGTACCATACCAATTGAAGCGAGGTCTGGCATATTTACACCTTTCTATTAGTGAATATAACTCTTACTTTCACAGCTATATTGAGTTTAAAGATATTAAATATTACGAGGCCATATCATCTTTATGGCCAAAGACAAACGATATTTTTCCAATATATGATATGACCTTGTGCTTAATAATTAAACTAAGTTATCTATATCAGATTACTATGAATAAATAACTATTTACTTGCATCTTTTACCGCATGCATTGTTGGTTTTGTCAGTATTTCAATCATTGACTTTTGGTTAGACAAATCTTTATCAGTGTTTGCAGTATATCCAGTTGTTTGAGGGGAAAAAATACAGTTAGCAGCTTGCAATAATACAGCATCTCTAACACCTTCATTTCCGGAAGCTTCAATTAGCGCAGAATGCGTCATCAAAGCATTTTGACGATGTTTATTTACTATCGCATTGTGTTTATGATTCATAAAATTTTTCGCAGATAAAAATAGCATATAAGCAATTACAAAAAATACTAAAAATTTGCTAATCGATAATTGAATTGCATCGTACGTATTTTCGGGCTTTAAAAGTGGTATTTTATGGATAAACAGACTAATTACAGCAAATACAGCTAAAGTGATTGCTAACCTGACGGCGCGAGTTTGCCAAATATTAGCCTCATTTGTATGGTGCTCGAACTCTGCACTGAAGTGAACAGCCTGTTTCGTGACACCTTCTTCTGCTGCGACACTTCTAATTTCATCTAATACTAACTTTGCATCTTGCTCATGCTTTATTAATTTATGAGATATCGTTGATGCTTTATCTTCAATCGTTTGTAACGTAGCTCTAGCATCCGAATCTAATCGTTGAAAGTCAGCTGAACGATGTAAGGAGTAAGCTATTAGCTGATACAAAATATTGAAAGCTTGTTGGTATGAATTCTTTAAATTATTTATAAGGCTATTTCTGACTGAAACAGGATCTTGTTGCTCAGGATCAAACACTAATACATCATTGATCATCTTAAAACTATTGTTTGATGAATCACGAATTTGCACGAGGGCTTGATCCGGAAAATCCTTTAAAGCTACTACCGATAATCTTTTATACAAATCAATCAAAGCTTTTGCTGGCTCTACCGCGTCATTAAAATTTAATCGACTTCCAAGCTCAGACTCGCGTGGTAATTCACTAACATCGAATGACTGGATTCGCTCTAACGACTTTTTCGCTTCTTCATATAGATCTTTATTTCCGATTATCACTTTAGCCCCTCCGGTTATCGTATATTTCAGTAAAAATAACATTTAAATCAAAGAAAATTAAGTTTTATACGCATAATATTTTCCTTCTTTAATTCAACTCCTCCCCTTCTTCAACAAACTACCCCAATTAAAATTCCGAAGCTTCTTACTCCCATACACCGTACCGACAATGGTCAGAAACGAATATTTCCACCAGTCAGGAAAGGTTTCCAACATCGCAAAGCCCTGCTTAGCCGCCAACTGTACCGGGTCCGATGGGATAAATGCCATGATGTAAGGAAAACCAATCAAGAGCAGAATAAACTCGTCCTTCCAACCCGCGTTATCCATCCCCGCTTCAATACGTTTGATCGCGGCTTCTGTTTCCGCTTCTTTGATTCGTGCCTTTCGTTCCGATTTCGATTTAAAAAAATCAATCAATCCACCGACAACTGTCGATACCACAATTGGTGCTGCCATACTCTACTCCTTTTCCATAAACCCAGGTCGCTCAGGCCGTATCCATTGGCCCGGAGCATTTGTCACATCGGGATAATCCCTTAACGCTTGTCGATAAACTTTTAACTCAGATTTTTGTTCCTCCGATATAGGATAATCCGCCAGCATAAACCGGTCCGTATCACTCAGCTCTCGGTCTCGCCAAGCACGATTACTTTCCGCCAGAAAATCATCGTCAAAGGATTCCTCAACATAGGCCAACTGCCCCTCAACAATCGCATTGGCACCAAAAACCAAAGCCGCTCGCCACTCGTCATAGGTCAATTCAACTGCATCATCCTGTATGTCATGAATACCACTCAACAGATAACACAGTTCATTGTCCTTCATACACGCAAAATATTTTTTATCCATTATCCTTAATACCCAATCGCAAACCAACGTGAACTCCAAGCCGAACCGTGACCGTTGTGCAGAGTGACACTATTCTTGGACCAGGATACGGCTTTCCCTGCATCGTACTGAAAATTTATTTTTTGATTTTGCCATGCGCCAAAGCATTCGTTCGGAAAGGCTATCGGAAACGTCTCGGTGCGCGTTTGTCCTGCGGTTAAATGTCTTTCACCCCACTGAAAAATAAACCCGGTATCGTTATCCCGAAAATAACCCGGTGTCGCACTTAACAAAATATTATTGTCGTTGTCACTCGTCTGCTCTTCCACCGACAAAGAACAGGTGCCACCGCCACTGCCCCAGTCGCCGGCAACATGGGTGATGGCAATCCAATACTCGTAATTTTTCCCAGCGTTTCCAGCAGCCGGACTAAACGAAAGCTCGTAATTGATGTTGCTGGTGTGCATTGTAAGTTCTCGCGACTCACCTTCTTCACCACCCGTTTCATTGGTTGCAGTTCCGGTTGCCGTTTGAGTGGTTAGCGTTTGCGTGACGTTGTCTTCAATGTTGCGACGATAAATCGTGTAAGTGACTTGTGGCCTTGCAACAGTGTAATCGGCTCGCTCACCAAAACTCACACCGCCTTGAAAACTTACTGAGACAATAACAGGCAAACCACCGGATGGAATTTTCGCATCCACCGTTGTGCCGAATTCTCGCGCGGCATAAAGCGTTCGCACTTGAACCGGTGAAGTGGATACGGAACGTGAGCCACCGGTTACTGGCGGTGTGTTAACCGGACGCAAAACAATGCGGTCACGATAACTCGGTTCTAAATCTTTCCACTGCACCTGGCCCGGTTGACCAAGGGTTAAATCACCTTGCACAAAAGTATGGCCGAGTGTCGCACGCGCTGCGTTCGGATCATTCACATCCTGCACGTTTGTGATGGTATGCGCTTCAATGGTTTTCACGCGCATTTTATCAGCGTAAACAATGCCGTTGGTAATACTGAAAGGTAACACCGATTCACCGCCATCGTTTCGAAAACCGATTTGATCAGCCTTAAACAAAATCGAAGTGCCTGTGTCGGTGGCTTCCAATCCAATGCCTGCAACGTTCCCGTTGCTTTCCACACGCAAGGTGTAAGCAGCAAGATGACGAGTAGCAATCGAATGCGCTTCGACGGCACTGATATCGCCGGTCAGTTCATCAACATAGGCCGTTAAACTGGTGTTGGTTGCGTAGTCGGCATTGACCAGTTCAGTATGCAGCACATAACTTTGTAATGTCGTGTTTAAATCCGTTTGCTGCACGTATGCGGTGAGAGACACATGGGTTGCGTAATCCGCTTCCGTTAGTTGTGTTTGTGTGACGTAACTGCCTTCAACATTCGTAAGGCGATCAAGCAGTCCCGAGCCCGATGCATCAATCAAATCAATGCGACTGTTGAGTACGTTGTCGATGTGTTGTGTGCCAATCCACCCTTGCGTGAGATCGAGTGACGCCGCAGTTTTGATCGCAAGCCCTGGCGACAGATCACTTTTCACACCTTTCGCGTTAATGTGTTTAAGCCAGTAATAGTAATGCGTGTCAGAGGTCACCGAGCTATCGTTAAAACTTCCGGTTACTGCGCGATAAGCAAAGTTTTCATCGAAACCAGGAACCGTTTCACCATCCCAGGTGGTGCGATAGATTTGCGTGTACCAATAGCCTTCAAAACTTGGCGGATCCCAAGTGATGGTTACCGCAGAATCCGAAGCAGCAATGACAATGCCAGTTGGCACTACCGGTGGATCAACGGGCGCTTCATTATCCAAACCGTCAGATAACACTCCACCACGACCGGTGATGGCTTTGTTCACGTACTTATAAAAATCTTTGCCTTCCAAATCCCGAAAGGTCACTGCTTTATCGAGCTGCGCCCCTCGTCCTTGTCCGGCGGTGACTTGTACCTGCTCACGTAACGCTTCGAGCATTCGGCGCAGTTCCGGCGGCGTTTTTGCGGGAACCGGTGGAATGGCGTGTAGGCGTCCTGCCATTAATCAAACTCTCCAGGATCTTGACCGATTTGGATCGAACGAATTTCCGGACGCTCTAAACCACCGTTAGATGAAACCGAACACCACCAATGGCGCGCACGATTTTGAAACGGTAAATAAAAGAAACGATCATCGAATACGGTTTTGGTAAACATATCTTCGGTGCCATCGAGCTTGCGACAATTGAACGACACATTCACCGGATAAGTATTGGCACGTACCTTCGCAGCCGACAAACAAATCGGATCATTAAATTGATACACTTTCGAGCGCCAGGTAAGCGACATAAAGTCAGTGTCGTGCGAATCGAATTGAAACACACGGTCGGAGCCGTTCACCATAAACGCGAGGTTATTGGTCGCTTCCAATTGTGCAACCGCATCGGGATTGAAGTTAACGCGTCTCACGCCATCTTTCGGATCGTTGGGATCATAAACGTATGTAAAACCCACCTGCGGACAATGCATAAACACGCGGCCATCGTAATCGGAAAACATCATCGATGAAGGTCCGAGTGCTCGCCATTCGCTTTCCGTTAAAAAATGTTTGGACACGTTTTCAATGGAAAAGCCTTTGATCATAAAAAGGCCCGTGTCGGTCGCAAAGAACACCGCGTCATTCACTTCCGTGACCGCTCGCTCACTTGCACAAGGCGCAGAATCGGCAAGTTTGGTCGGTGACATATTCGCAGGATGCACACCCGCTAACACGTAAGGATAACCTTCGGTGAGTACCACCACATTGGAACCGGCTGGACTGATAGTCACCAGTTTTTCTTCGAACACTTGATAGTATTTAACTGGCCACGCATGAAAGGTATTGGGCTCTGAAAACGCAACCATTTTATCGTTGTGTCCGGCCATAAAACTCGACGCAACTGAAATAATATTTCTCAAAGGTCCATTGGGATAAAGCGAAGTATCATCGTCTGGTGGCCCCACCCAATCTTCAGTGTTAATGGCTTCGAGTAAATCGCCACTGTATTTGGTATCGCTGTAGGTTTGCGTTCCGTAATCAACTTCATCGACAAACTGATAAATTCCGGTACCGCTTTCTGAAAAGTTCGCGCGGTAAATTCGAATTTTGGCGATGGTGCCGCGATGCGTATCACTGGTGATAAGGTGTGGATGTACAATGCGCATATTAATAAAGCGCACCAGATCCACACGTTCGTATTGATATTCACGAATGGTGACGCTGTCCGATGGCATACTGGCCGGTCCCACTCGTCCCCAAGCATCGACGTAAACAAATACGTAATTAACCAATGACACATCGTAGTCTTCTTCGGCTGGAGGTGGATCCGGTTCCGTCCAATCGGGATTCGGCTGCGCCATAAACAATTCAATGTCGGGTTTAAAAGGTGCAGGCACACCGACACGATGCGTCATCGAAGGCCAGGGGCCGTTACCGGTTTCGGCAATTTGATTGTAAGTCACTTGCGGATAAGCGTTTGGATCGGCAATCAACAGGTATTCGTGTGGATCATTAACCAAGGGCACGCGACTTGCGGTCACCGCACTTGGCCAGGTTAACCAGCGCGTGTTGTAGTGGATCATCGAACGCGTTCGACCTACAGCTCTTGTCACATCAGAAAGTTCCTTCGCCGCCTTCCAGGGTTCCAGAATACCGCGACCAGGCCGAGTGTTTTCCGACGCCGACGAATAGCCGTCGTTGATTTGTTCTTCGTGGTATTTCGGAGCGGTGCCTAAAAAATCACTGATGGTGATCTTCACACGGCGTAACCCCAGGTCGACAAGTCTTTCTGCTTTCGAAAGTCAGCGTGCAAAAATGAATTCGCAAAACCCATTCCGCGAAAACCGTGTTCAATCAACAATTCAATTAAACGACCGCGCTCTCTTCCCCAAGGCACATCAATATCAAACGCAATGCCTTGATGATGTTTGCCGGGTTTGTCTTTAATGATTTCGTCAGGATGACGGGCACAGCGATAAGCAGAATTTAATCGAATGGGTTTACCATAATCGTCGCGTACTTTTTGCAAAGCATCGACGGCACTTTGCTCGCATTGATTGGGAAATAGCCCTTGGCAAATATTACAACGACAGCGCAATTCCTGCGCGGAAAAATCCTTTGAATAAGCTTCCATGTTTTACAAATTCCTTTTGCATTAACATGCTTATTATATCAATTATTTATTGCATTTCACATCTCCCCAGATCAATCTCTTCAATAAATTCAAACCAATTACAGGCGACTTTTTTGAACACGGATTCAGTTTATAGTGAGCACTGTATCTTTAACGAGCAAAATTACAATTCACTTTTAACCGGCTACTTTCTTTACAATCTTATTACTAATATTAATAAGAAAAACTGACTTAAACTTACCCTTTTTTAAATTCAATTTAGCTACAATTGAATCCATAACATGCTCTTTCACTAAAAACTGTTCAAGGGTAATTAAAAGCACCATACCATCATATTTTCCAGTTTTACTTTTTTTACTTAAGAATGCTTTTCTAATAAGACTGATATAATGTCTTTCTATCTCATCACTAGATATAGTGTTCGTCTTTTGCTCTCCAAACTTTCTATCTTCTTTTTTACCTGAGGAAATTACTTTCCCGAAAGCATTAACCATGCCTTTTTCATTCAAGCATTCCATCCGAATACTCTCTTCATGACCATCAACAGCACACGTAATTTCTACTTGCTCTATTATATTTCCACTCTCGTCGAGAATCTCACCGTCGAATGACTGACAACTGTCGTAATAATATTTCATTTTATTAGATTCACCATAATAATGGTGAGCGTATATGGACAGCGGTGCGAATTCATCTAAAAACTCTTGAGCTATACCACTCCTTAATCTCAAGTTTTGAGCCGTATTATCGTTCTTACTAAATCTCTGAAGCAAATCATCGTAAACATTTAATGCTTCTGAACACTTAATTAACTTTGTTAGGTCTTCCGGCTTGACAAGATCGTTGATAGACACTAAAGACTCCTACCATTTCACATACTTTTCGTAAAACAAGATATTCAAAGCCAATATTAAGTTGATTCTATGATTATTCTAATGCACTTCATTAACTTCGATGCACATATCGTTATGCAGAACGACTTCCCGGTCAAGATTGTTTTCCATCGCGGGTATGCACTTCTGCTTTATACCTAGTAACAACTCCTTCGGTCGATTATCCATTAGGCACTCATCCGTGATTTTTAAAATCATTTGCTCTTTCTGATTTGGTCTTATGTAGTAACAATGTAATCTACGTCCCAATTGACGCACTTGTTCTATTTCAAATTCGGGATATATCTCTTTCAATTCCTTATATATCTCCCTAAGTTTTTCTTCATCGGTCATTCTAATCTCCCACATTGCTAATGTCTGATTTAAAGTAGCAGTTGAAAGTGTGAATGTCATATTCAAACCCGACATATTTAGTTACGAGATAAAAATCAACAGAGCTAGTTATTCAATCACTCTTCGAGCAATAAAACATTTTCAACACCTTTACGTGCTTGTGGTAATTGATTAAGCGGCCCTGCCAATCGATACCAAGTTAAATCACCCGCCAAAGTATCATAGGCCAGTTGCGAAGTCGGACCGGCCAGCGCCAATAAAAAATTACCTCCATACCCTGAAATCTCGTGTGCGCTTTGTGCCGCTTGAAACGGACCAAGCCCCCCGGTTGCGGTGGCTGTTCCCACCAACCAATCGGTTAATCCTTTGTCCTGCCAGTCGGGACGACCTAACGGGTACTTGATGAGTTCACGTAACACTTCCGATAAACCCGCTAACGGTAACGCGAGCGCTGCGGTCATTAACATCGGATACACGGCTTCGATTTCTGAACGCCCTTCCCCTTTCCGTTTGTTTCTTTCATTCCACAGTGCTTTGTGGACGTTGTCGTAAAACCCGTAGAAGAATTTCTTCAGCGAAGTAAATATTAAGTAACGCGGGTCATTCGCAATCAACGGTAATTGGTCGGCGGTCGGATTGGTTACCGATTCATGCACAAACTGGTGTAACGCGTTTTGGTATTGTTGACCGGCTTTCGAGGTTAAATCGACGTTTCCTTTTTCAACTTCTTGTAAATGTTGCAATACAGTTTCAGCGTCGATGTCCAATTCAACGAGCAATCGTTTCGAGTTTGCGTCATTGGTTCGTGCGTGATGTTCGAGAAACCGTCTTCCCACCGCAACACCCAAGGTCCGAGTCAAACGCGTCACCGCATCTTGTCCGTTCCACTTAAACACAAACTGCGCGACTTTCTGCGATAAGCGACCGGTAGTCAGTTCACCCAATGAATAGAGTTCCGTTAACGCATGCTCCACCACTTCACCGGTGACGATTTCGTAATCTTGCGCGAGTTGCACCAGTTCCTTTCGCGTTTGTCGCTTGGCCAAGGTCGAGAGGTCGAGTGACAATCCGCTTAAACCTTTTGCTCGTGAATACACTGCCGCCATTTCAGGAAGACTGGCAATACCGGAAAACCACAACACCGTTGCCGTTTGTATCGCCATCGCAATGGAATTAAGTCGTCGATGCATCGGTTTCATATCCGCGCCCAATCGTCCTGTTACACCGGCCATTAACTTTTCAAATTCATCGCGATTGTAGGGATTCACTTCTTTCGCATAACACTCAAAGTCCCCCATTCTTTTCATCCAACCGATGCGATTACTGGCCGCATGAATGAGTCGCACCAAATGACGAGGCGCATCGTTATCGAGGTAACCGCCTTCGCGTAAAGCTTTGAGTGCGGGTTTGAGTTCCTGATTGCCGCGCACAATACGACTGCTCGGCTCAACCGCAAAGTCGGCGTAACCGGCACCCTGTGCAATGCGATCGACAATTTCTTCCGGGTTAGCAACGTTATGTTCTTTCAAAAGGGCAATAAAACCGGCTTTGCGTTTTAACACCGCATCGAAATCCAGATGAATGGGAATCTCATCACGCATCTGAAAATCGTTATCGACCTCTGCCACTTGCTGTTGAATGTGTTCCACAAACGCTTGATAGGCTTTGGCATGTTCGGTTTGTTTGCCCGCCAGCACCTGGTCATAACCGGTTTGAAGCTGCTGACTCGTTGGAAAGTGTTTTTCCATTCGCACCAACAAACGTTCCGTGGTTTTGCGTTTCTCATCCAGATAATGATTCACCGCTTGCGCGAGTTCCGGATGAATGTTGTGAAGCCGCGTACTGGTCATCTGAAAAAAAGCGTTCCAGGCTTTCTTTACCGCACCGCGTTTTCGGATGTGTGTTTTCAGTTGTTGCTCTTTGCGTTTGATAAAGTTTGGTGTTTTACGGTCACGCCAATTCGGCTCTTTAAACTGTGGCGCTTTTAAATGGTCATCAATGGTTGTTCGGTGTTCGCGAATACTGGACTCAAACACATCGCGCCAACCGTTATCCAGTGGCTCTAAATCATCGACACCGGGCCTGCGCTGCATGGCATTGCCCTCACGGTCGAACACGATACCGTCTTTTAACGCGTCGAAACGCTGCTCCGCTAAAATCGAATCGAGTGCGCCGGTGTTTTCCGGAGCCGCTTTATCGGTTTGCGTTTGTCGCGCGTCCACCGCTTTTTGATAACGTCGTAAATCACCCAGGGTAAACACTTGCGCGCCACTTTTCGGCGCAAACACCAAAGTGTTATCCGGCAACGCATTCATATCGATGCGGTAATCACCATCAGTCACCACGCGTGAAAGGCCTGATAAAAACGCCTGCAACAATTGTCCACGTGCACTGGCCTTCGACAAAGTCTCTGCGTCCACATTGAATTCATGAAGACCCAAACGCGTCATGGCATCGCCATCGACCGGAATGCGTTTCCCGGAATCATCAAACACCGATACAGGTTTCACTTGTCGATTAAGACGTTTGTGTCGCCTGTAAAATTGTCCGGCCGTTGTCCCTACCAAAATATCGATTTGCTCTTTCGGTGTTCGTGCTGGCCGGTCTGCAACGGAAGGAATGTCATTGACCAGTCCGAGCACCTGCAAACGCTGTTTCGCCAAATCAAACCGATTGTTTTCAATTTGGTTTTTTAAGTAATTAATATGGTGTTTGGACAGACGATAATTTTGCCGCGATACAGGTTTACCGGCGGTTTTCTCCGGCCGGTCATCTTCACCCTCAAACAGAAGGCGATTGGGATGTCGCGCTTCGGAGTGTGGCAACGTGCCTCCGACTTCTTTTTCTCGCACCGTGTCTTGATTAAGAAAATGCGCGAAGTCTTTCAGCTTATCCCCTATCACTTTAAATGTTTCATGACGCGAGAGCTGTTGAATTAAATCCTGATTGCTTGAAACGCGCCGCGCTTTATCGTTTAACACTTCGTTCGGTGTGCGATAGTCGGTATCAAGTTCGGTAAATCCGTCGAGCGTTTGATGCACATCACCAACACTTTTCTCATCACTAGTTTCCAAATCGTGAGTGGGGAACTCCGCCGCTTGACCGGCTTCAAATTGTTCCTGAATGTGTTTGTCACGTTTGGCCACCATCGGATCGTCATCGGTCACCGTTAAAAACACCTCATCGATGGTCTCTTGCAATAACGCTTCGGTTTGCTTTTGGGCCGCACGACTTTTGTGTTGTTGAACTTCTTGCGCTAATTGCGTAATGGCACGCATGCCTTTTACCGCTTCCCCCACTCCGTCTTTGGCGAGGTTCGCAATAAGCTGCACTTTGTGTTGATAACCTTGTTCGCCTTCGATTGATTGCGCGGTGCGTTTCATAGCGTTCAATCCGCGTTTCACTGTTGACTGACCACTGGCACTTTGCAAACGTTTTCCTTTCAGCGTTAAGACGTCGCGTTTTTCAATACGGGCTGTGCGTTTAGGTTCTTCACCTTCGAGTACCGCTTGTATCATCGCCTGTCGCGCTTTGCCGGCCAGCGTGTGACTTTGATTGTGCTCACGTGAAGACTTTGCTTTTTCTAATCGACGCGCTTCAACGTTTTTCGATGCCAATTCGTTGGCTTCAATACGCGCTTTATCCTTCGATGCTTTCGAATGGTGTTTTTCAAAAAACTCCGCGTACATTTTACGGCCGTCGTATTTCGGCAAGCGGCGCTGAGCCTGTACCATTCCGTATTCGCCTAAAGCCTTTTTTAATGGTTCGCTATTTTTACTCGCGAGTGCTGCTTGCAGACGCTGCGCTTGTTCGATGCGCTTGCCACTGTCACGCGCCTGTTGCACCATGTGTTCGGCTTGTGCGCGAAATTCAGGAAGCGAAGGTTCTATGTTCGCGTTGCGATACACAATCGCGCCAGGATGGTTGATAGGATCCGCAACAAAACGCGCCACTTCATCCCAGGTCACTGCGCCGCTGTCCACTTGTTGTTTTAATGCTTTCGGTGTTAAGGGTTCACCACTCGGTGTGATTAAATTTTCAATCGTTGTGTATTGTTCCAATTTTAATGGTGTGATGTGTTCCGGTTGATATGCTTTTTGTTCAGCGGTTTTTTCTTCAGGCTCAACCACATAACCGTCCGCATCGATGCGCTCACCGTTCGCATCCCTTTCTTTTTTTACCTTGTGTTGTTCTCTCAAGTACTGCGACACATGCTCAAAACTCGCGTGACCACCACGAGCGCCACTACCCGCAATCGCGCCGCCTAATACGCCGCGAATGGTGTCATCCATCAGTTGTAAGGTGTCAGGATTAAACGGCCGGTCTAACGTCTTTGATTCAATCAATCCGTCGACCAGGTTTTGCGCTAACGTGACACCGCCTTCAATCGCACCAGTACTGATACCGGTCTGTCCCATTTTTTTTCCGACGTCTTTAACACGCTCCAATACCGTTTCAATCACCGCATCATCGAGCTTTGCCGCTTTCGCCATATCGCCAAACACTTTGGCAAAAGGTGCGGCGTTTGCTGCCCCTCCGACGACACCGGATAAAAGTGCCGCACCGGTATTTTTTTCCGAACCTTGCGCTTCCAATCGGTTTTCCATCGCGCCTAACGATTCGACCGCACCCGTAACAGCGGGACCGGTAAGTGCGCCGCGTTTCACCGCTTGGGTTAAGGCGTTACCAGCTGACTGTCGCGCGACACTGGCCGAGAGTGAACTGCCACCGGATACGATTGCAGCAACGGCATCGACAATCAAACTTGGCGCGGCTTCCCCCGTCGTTTCGATCACATAATCAAACAGCGAATCAAAATCGTTCATGTGTTTGAACGATTTAACTTTGCGCGAATTCACGGTGGCATCGGCGAGATTGTTCAGCGCCACGTTTTTTCCATAGGCAATTAATGCGTCATCACCGATCACATCGCCCAGCCAATTGATGCTACCGGCGAGAGACGCTTGCAATTCATCGACGCCGCGATCCCAGGAACGCGACAAGGTGCCGCGCTTATCGAAACTTTTCGCATGTTGAACATTAGCCGGATTGGCGCTTGAAAACGGATCCCAGGAATAATCGTTCGCTTGCTCGTAGTTTTGAATAACGGAATGTTGAGAACGTTTTTTTCCTAACACTTCACGCGCAATGCCAGTCGTTGATGCATCGATGGAGTCGCTACTGTTTGGTGCGGCAATACCCGCTTTCACCAACTCCACCATAGCGTCCTTGCCTTGATTGTCGTTTAACCGACTGAGTTGCCGACCATAGGCGTCGGTTTGTTCAGTCGGTGTCACCGTACCGCCGGATTGTAAAATCGCGGCAATCGCCCCCTTGCCCAAATGCGCGCGAGAAGTGTCCGAGGTTTCCGGGGCATCGCCATTTAACAAACGATGATGCACACCGCGTTCATCAATTATCGTATCGCCATCTAAAATGTGCGCGACCTGTTCCCTGGTCAGTTGTGTGTCCATTTTCATTTCACTGTTGGAGTTGATTAAAGGTCGCTTGCGTATTTTCGGGATGACTCAGCATGTGATTAATGAGTCGCACCATTTGTTCCGAATTTAACACTTGTCCACCGAGCGCGTTTTGCAGTTCTTTTACGTGCGCATCCATCACTTGCGTCACCGCCATTTCACTTAAACCGGTATCGGCAGACAAGGCCAACAGTTTTTCAACCGCTGGTTCAAAATGTTCATCACGCGGATGCAAACCGTGTGCTGCGGTTTTGATAAATACCGATAACGATTTCGGTTTGAAATCACCTTTGTAATTCAAATAACGACTGGCCGCTTCAGCAATGCTTTCTCGAAAAACCGGGTCGGCGTAATTTTTCGCATTCAAGTTCAATTCTTTCATCGCCAGCCGTGTGGCCCGTGTCAGCTCCGCGGTTTTCGCTTTCACAAAAGAGGTGTCTGCTTCAGGGTAACGCGAGCGCACCACGCCTTCGTTATCGGCTTCGAATAATTGATCCGCGTGTTCCCAATCTTTTGGTGTCATGCCGGTAGCGTTTTGCTTTTGCAACTGCTCTTCGGCTTTGCGATAACGGGAAAAGGCCAAGGCTTTTGCCAATCCTTTTTGTTCCAAGGTAAAACGGTCAAACCGAATGTCGCCGGTTTCCACAAAGTTCATCAACGCAGAGGGACTCATAACCCCGAGTCGCGCCGCTTCCGCCGCCCAGCGTTTGCGTTTCGATACTGGCCAACTGACAGGTGCAATAGCGTTGTCACCAATGGCTTGAACATCCGTTGAAACTTTAGTCGTTTGCTTGCCAGCTTTGCGTTCCGCTTCGCCAGCCTCAAAAATACGTTGTAAATCTTCCGGTGATTTCACCTTCGATAGTTTCACGCGCCCTTGGTTAAAATACCGATCAATTATTGCTTCCGGCGTGTTTGGTTTTTCTTGTTTCGTTTTACCGCGTTTCGCTCCCAACAGCACATCTTTGGTCGTTTCAATCGGTGTCATTTCCGATAACGACTCGGCCGCAGAACTCACACCGAGCAAGTTGGCTTGAATGATCCGCTCGCGTCCTTCGTTCGACCAATGTTCAAATTGGTTCCAGGCTTTCGACGCCATACCGGTTAACCCTTGTTGCTCGAATGTTTCGCTCCAACTTTTGGCAGCGCGAAATTCGTCTTCGGTGGCCGGTCGCAAACGACCACTTGGATCGGCTTTGATCACACGATGCAGTTCGGTGAGCACTTCGCCTTCGCTCGCTTGCGGATTGTTTTGTTTTAACATTTGCAGCGAGTTGGACAGAAAAGGGATCATGCGTTCGCGATCTTCAGCAGCCACATACAGCTGTGACGATTGATTGTTTTTCGGATCAACCGTGTAAGGTTTTAATGTGCCTTCCTTGTCTTGCACGCCAATGCCTAAGTTGCCGTGTTCGTCGGCACGAAACACCAGGTTTTCACCGGTACCGGAATTGCCACGCCTTTGATTCGATGCGTGCAGTGTGCCATTCATTGGGATCACTTTCGTTTCACCCGGTGATAAATTCATGCCATCAAAGAGCGCCCCCAAATGTTCACGCGCTTTGTGTGTTCGCTCCATTTCCTGTTGTTGATTTAAGTGCTTTTCTTGTGCACGTTGTTCAGAGAGCCAGGCGCGTTCATTCGCTTCATCGCGATACCGATCCGACAATCGGTCGCGCGCTTGTCGGTATTCGCGTTCTTCCTGTCGTTCAACCGAACGGTGATAACGATCCACCATGCGTGAAACAATCGAGTTCATCCTTAACCTCCTACGTATCCGCCAACGGTCGAACCAATCGCACCACCGGCCGTCGCGCCCGCCGGTCCGCCGTAAATGCCACCGATCACAGTGCCGGCAATACCGAGTACCGTACTGGCCGTGCTCTGGTTTTGTGCTTTCGCTTGTTGACGAGTCTGTTCCCACTGCGCTGCCGCTGTCGCAATGCCAGCCCCGCCTTGCGTTTGCAATCCTTCGGCAATCGACATCAATCGATGACGTGCGGCCACGTTATGCGCGCGCTGTGCATCGTGCGCTTGCGTTACCATACTGCCCGCGCCCAATGAAATTGCGCGATCACGTTTGCGCTGCATCGCTTTTCGTTGCGACGGCAATAACGCGCTGCTGTCGAGCGCCAATTGTCGTTCGGTCATGCCTTCGGTATTGGCGCGTAATGT
The DNA here is from genome assembly GCF_055326765.1 of Pleionea sp. WD8-19. Taxonomy (NCBI): domain Bacteria; kingdom Pseudomonadati; phylum Pseudomonadota; class Gammaproteobacteria; order Oceanospirillales; family Pleioneaceae; genus Pleionea; species Pleionea sp. WD8-19. The sequence continues at coordinate 121,961 of NZ_JBUZOU010000012.1, forward strand.
TGAAGCAGACGCCAAACCGCGTTCTAAAATGTCACGCGACTCGGTTTCACGTTCCAGCGCCGCAATCAGTGGCTTGCCGTATTGTTCAAAATCTTCCAACTGCCTGCGATAGAGTTCTTCCAGCGCCGGACTTTGCATCGTTCCCGCACCATTACGCAAACCGAAAGGATCCGCAACCACCCCTCGACCTTCCGCCGTGCGCCGATGACCGTCGAGACTTGTGGCGTTGTCCCACGCCCGTGATAACCATCCCATTAGCTGAGCACTCCCAGGTTGTTATTCAAATAAGGATCTTCATCAAGGATGCGCGGATCGTAACCCCTTTGAAACGCATCCCGTTGCGACGCGCTGAGTTGCGGTTGTGTTTTCGGTCCCTGACGTTTGCTTAAGTACGCACTGCCGAGTACCGCCGCCGTTTCCATCGCTTGTTCGTTACGAGTTTGTTGCCGCGTCATTTGCGCCAATTGTTTTTGTTGATCGAGTTGTGCCGTACGACTGATAAGATCGAGCGCATTACTGCCCGCACGAAAACCGTAATTGGCACCACGCGCAATGCGCTCGGCTTGGGTGATTCCTGATTGGTTTTCAACACGTAAACCTTGAACCGCCGCTTGTGTGGACGCTTCAGCAACGTTGAGTGTTTGTCGTTGTCGATTTTGTTGTTGCGACGCTTTTCCAAGCGCGGCAATCGTTGCGGCATTGTGTGACGCTTTACGGGCTCGACCTTCGCGCATCATATCGCTTAAGAATTGTTTTCCAATGCGATCTTTAACCTCAGAGCCCTCGTTAAAAAAACGTAAGGCCACTTCTTCTTGCATCACTTGTGCGTTGGATTTTTCTGGATCAGACTGACTCATCACACTTCCCTGGTGTAGACATTTCCATTAATTTGAAAGCCGGCCTGTTGCGCGACTTTGCGCCAGGCTTTTCGCGGACTGGCAAAGGACACCGTTTCGCAACCTTGCGCTTTGATGTACTGACAACCTGCGTTAATTATATCATAAAGGTTTTGTAACGTGTGGCCATCGAGCGCGCAGGCACAGACAATAAAACAGCGTTTCGAATGCCATTCGGCAATGAAAAAACCTTCACCTTGAATGGCATGCAATGTCGCGGTTTTATTGTTTAAACGTCGATAAATTTCTAACGCTGAAACACCGTCAAATAATTTTGCTACGCGTTTAATATACGGAGCGATCACCTCGAACACTTCAGGTAATGCGTTGGGATGAAGCGGTTCACTTACCATGCAAACCCCGTATTGAATTGAACTTTGCGTTTCGGCCGCGAGCGATCCTTTCGTGCTTCGCGTTTTGCCAGTAACACATTACGATTAAAAATGGTTTCGTGGACCGCAGCGGTTTTATAATCGGTCCAAACTTTTCCGGGCATCGAAAGCAAACGCGCCAGTGCACCAGAGCGAATGGTTTCCCACCAGGCTTCGGCGAGTTCAATTGGAATGGCATTAATACTTCGCGTCGGCTGCACAATCACGCCGTAATCAATGTCGCCGCTTTCATTCGCCGGATTAATGACGAGCGCATGTTGGGTGGTAAAAAATTCCGACGTCATTCCCACACGTTCATCGTTCACCCGTTCTGGCAACACGTGAATTAATCGTCGTCGTTCAGTCGAATTCGGCGCTAAAAAATACGCGAAGTCTGCTGCTAAAATGTAAGTGTGTTCAGGTAAAGATAACGGATAAATGCGTTGCCCCAGAACCACCGGCAATTGACCTTTCACCAACCAACGTTCCGATTGCCGAAAAAAATCCACCAACGCAAAACGCACCGCACGTGCAAGAGTTGCATCGGTCGGCTCAGGAATATCAATGCGCAGATCATCCACCCATGCTTGCACCCAAACATGTTCATCCAGATCCACAGGCGGTGTCACCACCGGCGCAGACTCGGTGCTTACTTGCCAGGTGCTGGACACACCACCGATTGTCAAAGTGACATTTACACTGGTCGAATAATTTGCGCTGCTGATGGTGCGCAGTTCAATGCGATCACCTGCGTTAACCTGGCCGCTTACACTCGTCCAAGCTCCACCATTCATTCGATAATCCCCACCAACAACGGAAATCGAAGTGGCTGCATTAATGCCGGCAACGGTAACACTCGATGAAACCACCACACTCGATAACGCTTGTTGCGTAACATCAACAAACGAAAAGAGTGATGGGATCGTATCGGGCGCATCGCTGTTGTAAACATCCGAAGGGATCGGATTGCCTAAACTTTCCCAAATGTATTTGGTAAGCGTTTGATTGGAACCATCGAGTGAGGTTGCGCCACTTTGTGCAAAACCGTAATCGTTGTATTCACGAAAATCCGCAAGAATGCGCGCTTCGTTTGGCCAGGGCCACAAGGGTTCGGTGGTTAACGCGTTGTAATTCGGGTCACCATACGTTGAACCGTCTGCGCCCATGCGTTGTAAAATTTCCGCGCCGACGCGTTGTCCGCTAATGGCATTGGCAACACTGGAATGTCTTTCCACACGCACCGGGTATAACAGGGATCCATCGGTCAATGGATCATTGCTAAGCGAAACCGTTTGACCACTCGTCGCTGCAACATCGAAGTCACCTTCGGTGGGTGATGGATTGTAAGCCACACAATCGGTGATGGTGGAACCGTTGGCATTAAATCCGGTGCGCGTACAATTAATCGCTAACGCATTGCGTACCGCAACGTTGGTTTGACTTGGACTGATGCGCACACCACTGGCATCGACGGTTTCAAGACGCATGATTGCAGTAATGTTTTCAACCACGCTCGGTTGCGGCGATTGCGGAGTGTAATTGTAAGGCGTATTGCCAATGTTAATGCCGGTACCGCCACGCGCATTCACCGACACACAATCGCGCAGCGTCCAAATGGGATCACCATTTTCTAAAATTTGATCCGCTTCAAAATGAAAACCACTGTCGCTGCTGTTCACCGACAAACAGCCAAGCCATTCGTTACGACCGAGCCAATACTCGGGATCATCCGTGTGTTGTGCCGTCGCAAAATCACCGTAAGGCACATCGTTACGAATGAGGCGATCAACCACCAAACAATTTTGTACCGACACATCGTGCGAATCGTACACCGTTGTCGAGACAGAAGGATCCGGTTTGGGTGCCACTTCACAGCCCGCTGCATCACAACCTTCGTTGCGTGTGATCACACGTCGCCACACATTCCGATGCGCGCGATAATTAATTGTAGGCACACGACGATTGTTGGTGGTGCTCCACACATCTTCAATCAAATTGTAATCGTTGCCTTGATCGTGATCGTTACTACCAATAGAAACATTACCGCGTACAAAGGTATTTTTTAATACGCAGCCGTGGGTGTTATAAAAGTACACGCTGCCAATGCAGCGCAGCTCACGCAGTTCAACAAAACTGTCTTTGCGAAACGAACGGCCGAGCATGATGGGTCCGGTACCATCGCCCTCTTCGATTAACGTCACGTTACCAGGATTGATCGCTTCAATGATGGTGCGTTGTCCACGACCAATCCCTGAAGGCGGTGGTGCCGAGTTGGGAAGAGCCACACCGTTTGCGGTCACTTGTCGCATCACGCCGGTCGTATCACGAGCGTACTCACCGTCCATCAGCCACAAACGATTGCCACCGCTCATGGACGCAAACGCGTGCGCAAAGGTGAGCCAAGGTGTCGACTCACTTAAACCGTCGTTACTGTCGGAACCGTTTGGTGAAATAAAATAATGGGCAACAGCAGCGGCCTCGACAACCGAGAGTGTGGCGCTGCCCGTTCCAGTATTGCCTGCCGCATCCGTTGCTTGCCAGGTAAAAACGTGATCGCCAGCCACCAGTGGATCAGCAAAATCACTCAGGTTGTGGGTAATAACAGGACTGGCTGGACTTGTTTCTTCACTCACACTCACCAGCGATAACCAATTCAATAATTCTGAATTATCGTGCGCTAATCCGTTGCTACCGTTTTCAAAATAAAGGGTGGTGTTTTCTGGAACCGTTAACACCGGCGGCGTGTTATCGGCTGCATCTTCAGTGACAATAATATTGGCCGTTGCAGCGCCGGTATTGCCCGCAAGATCGGTCGCGCTAAAAGTAACCGTGAAAGTACCCGCCGTTAAAACTGCAGGAAGCGACAGACGATCACTGGTCACCGTTGGATTGCTCGGTGCGGTTTCTTCGGTTGCGGTGGCTTGCGCTACCCAATTGACAATGCGCGCATCATCGCGAGCAATGTTGCCGCCGTTTGGATAACTTAACGTTAAATCACTTGGTGCCGTGACAACCGGTGCCGTGTTATCGACCGGAGGATCGGTAAACTCTTCCAATCGAATGACACTTAAAAATCCATAACTTTGGTCACTCGGTAATTGCGCATCAACAACCAACACGCCGCCGGTGGATTGCAAACCGGAAAACGTCACGGTGCGATCATCATTGGACACCGAAACATCCGATGATGAATTCAACGAACGCGTTGATCCGTTAACGGTAAAGACCAAACCGGTCGGATAATTCGGATCACCTAAACCGAATAATAATAACGTGTAGAAACGTGCATCGTTTAATCCGGTAAAGCGAAATTGCGCTGGCGCTTGTGCGGTATCCAATCGCCAGGCACCCGCAATCGCAGCTGCATCAAACGCGTTGTTACTGGTTGTGATCGCCACACGACCACCAAAGTTATCGGTGACATCAAAATTCCAACCGGTGTCGCCCGTGCCATCAGCGGCGAGTAACGAGTAAGGGTAATTGCCGTGCGGATAATGCAGGTGCGATTCGTTCCACACGTTTGTGTCGGAATAACTTTGGCCAACACTGTCGGTGCAGTTGATTAAAATGTGTGGCATAAGCGCGTCCTTGCGTTACCCAATTCAGTGACGTTCGGGAATGGTTGGCTGACGCACTTTGGCGTTTCGATTTTCCATCGCTTGATCGGTTGCGCCCACTTGTCCGTTGTACAGTGCTAAAAACTCCGCCGCACGTGCTTGCGCCGATTGCGATTCGGTGAGTTTGGAAAGCGCACGAAACATCACGTAATTCACAACCACGGAAGCGTAATGATCCGGCAAAGGTAAATTGTCGGTCAGCAACGTCACGGGCAGCGGCGGTCGTCCGGTCACAATCGTTAACCCGGCCGTGCCACTGCCATCGCTCGGTGGATACACGTAAAAGGTTCGCGGATCCGTTTGCGAAGCTACGTAACGAAACACCACGTTGCTCGGCGTTTGCATCATCCAATCCGGCTCTTCGTTATCGAGCGTGTGTCGTTCAACACGACGCACAATACGACCCGGTGCGTGACTGTTCGCCGGATTTTGATTGCAGTTCACTTCAAGCAACATGGAATCACCTTCCGGAATGGTTTGCCGCGCACCCGCAACAAGCGCAATGTGAACAGTTTGACTGCTCGCTTCCGGCCGGTAACGTGCGATGTCACTGCAGCCTTCGTTGAGCCAGGAAATCAATTCCGGATCACGCCACTGCACGCCGCCCGGATCAATATCACGCAGCAACACGCGCACACGGTTGGTGAGAATTTCGTTAACAGAAATGGCCATGTTTTATAACACCGCTTTACTGCGCGTCGAACGTTTGCGCGCGTTTTTGACCGTTTGTTCCTGTTTCACTTTTTCAGCCGCAACGATGAGTTTTTGTTGGCTGTCGAGTTCGGCTTGTTCAATCTCTGCGGCTCTTTCTTGTGCCTTTGCCAATTCGGCATTCGCTTGCGCCATCTTTTTGTGTTCAATGTCTTCCACGTCATAATCGGGTACGAGTCCTGCTTCGAGTGCAATGTCTTCCAACATATCGGGAATGGCTTTGGTTTCACCGGCTTCAAAATGAATGGAGTGCAATCCGTTTTTACTGTGCGCGGTGACACTGCGTTTTTTAAAGTTGATAAAGGTCAACACGTTTTGAATTCCTTTTTCAAAAAAATGAAAGCGGATGCACTGAACGTTTCAATGCACCCTTCGTTTTTTACATTGCGCAATTAATGCGAATGACGCCGTAGTCTTGTTTGATGTTGGGATCGAGTGTGTCCTTCGCACTCCGAAAGCCAGGCTTTTTCATGCCAAATATTTTTCCGTAAGCGATACCTTTTTGATTGCCGTAATCGAAGTGATCGCGTTCATCCCATTCACCGGCATCCAGATCAATCATGGCAAGCGATTGCGCGCCACATAACAACGCCGCGCAGCCTTCAACATTGCCATCGGCACCCCACTTCGCACCCGGCAACAATCCACGCGTATTCGGCACATGACGAAATTCATGAATGAACACACCATCGACCAGGTAAGACTCACCACCTTTCCACAGCGTATTGCCATCGCCGCGCACACCCGCATGTCGAGCATTCGCTTTAAAGTCCGGTTCGGTTTTGAGTTTGGCTAATGCTTTGGGATGCAAGAACAGGTGATACACTTCTGAGCCACCGGAGCCTTTTACACCGCGCACAAAACGCGTTTTCGCTTCCGCTTGCAAATTAACAATCACATCGTAACTCATGATGTCGTTACTGGTGATTGTTGCAGTATTCCCCGGCACCAAATCAGAACCACTAACTTGCAAATACCGTTCAGAACTCGGCGCAGAAATATCGGCGGCAAACGCGAGATTGGGTAACTGTGAACCGGCACGCGTACGACCGTTGGTGTGCGTGTCGTAAGTAATACCGGCTAAGGTTAAAAACGCGAGTTGGTCGCAGCGATCGGCAAGCCAGTAAGACAATTGATCTTTCGCGTTTTCACGAAAGTTCACGACGGTTTTTTGATCGGCCAGTTTACCGGTGGTACGAACTGCGTTTCGGAGTTGATCGATTTGCACCTTATCCTGATGCGCCGTCATCGCCGCTTCATTTCCGGTTAAGGTGTTATCACCCACCACGCCATCATCGTTGATGTCGGGTACTAATGTTACAACCGCTTCGGTTCCGCGTTCGGATTTGGTGAGCTCGGTGATCCGTTGGATCATGGAGTTTTGTCCAGTACCAACGAAACGTGAAATGAACATGTTGTTTCGTGCCTGGTGCCAGACGTCACGTGACCAGACTTTTTTCTGGTCCGTATCAAGAGCAGCAAAATTGGTTAATGCCATGCGTATGAATCCTTTCAAAGCCCCAGACAATTACGAGCGACATTTACTGGGGCGATAAGCCAAAGTCCTTTTCATGTCGTCCCGTAACGTGGGTCTATCGGATACACAGCATGACCGAGCGGTGGGCGGTGAACTTTTTACAAGGTTCGGCTTGGTGTTAGTGTTATTTTAACAAATTAGGAATTTTGTTTTCAACGATTAGTTTGACAACTTTAGTTGTGCCCAATCCCGACCTAAACTTGGTAAATATTCGTCACATCGTATAGGCTGATTACTATTTTGAACGGTTGCTCTTTTTCCGTCACCATAATATTGCTTCATGCATGCTAAAATATTATGACTTCGATGATCTTTTAAAGCCCTCTCTACTTCAACCAACCTAATAACATCTTTAAAAACTTTATTAACCACAACTTGGCGTTCATACATTTCTTGCTTTTGCATTTCTAGCTTTTCTTGCTGAACAGCGATTTCCTTGGACTGTTTCTTTAAGTGTTCTTGCTGTGTTGAGAGTTCCTCTTGGGCAGCATCTAGCTTACTCTGTAACGCATTTTGTCTATTTTGTGTAGTGTTCAGCTCAGCTTGTGTTTTCGATATTTCCCTCAACAACTTTTTTGTTTCGCTATTGGATATATGAAACGAATAAACCATACAAGAAGCACCTACAAGCACTAATACGAAACCTAACTTTTGCTTAGATAATTTAACAGTTCCAATCGTTAACGTCCTTCTCTTCGAGAGTTCGATAAAGCCTCCAAATATAGATGTCAACGCTCCAACTATTGTAATCAACCAACTCATAATTTACTCCCGAAAGAAATTATTTTATTCAGCGTTTTCATAGTATCAACGAATAAATTATTATTACAGACCTTTAGAGTGATATTGGGATATGCTATAAAGTGCTGCGTCAAACCATATCCCCCCGAGCACGCGCTTTATCCTCTTTCGACAGTCCCGCAAACTCTTCATCCGACATGGAAGCAATATCGTATTTCGGTTTCATCTCACGGCGTGTTTCACCGCCCAGTCGCCCTTTCTCACGTGAAGCCAGTTCCAGTTTTCGTTTCACATCGGTTGGCTTTTTCTTAAGCTCTGGCTTTTGTTTAACAGTACGGTCACGCAATTCATTTTCCGTGGCAATTAACTTCACCGCCTTATCCAACGCATCTCCGGCACGTAACCCTCGGTTCATGTACACATCCCGCAGGCCGATGACTTCTTCAATCAACCCTTCGTCGGCAAATTCGGAATTAATGTCGAGTTCTGGATAACGCTGGCTGATGGTGACGGCCCGTTGTTGCAATTCACTTTGCTCTGCTTGATAAGCAATTTCTTCCTGCGTGTTGGCCTTGGCTTTGGCTTCAGCGTTTTCGGTTGCCACTTTCGCGGCTTGCAGTGCCGTGTTCTGCAGCATCTTCTGAAAAAGTCCCAGAGCCTGTTCCGATTCGCCATCCATCATGGCATCCATTAACGTTTTAAACTCGTTGGCATCGACACTCACCGAAGGCTCCAGGTCTTTGGTCGTTGGCTCTTCAACTTTGTCCTGGGTGAGTTGCGCCTTAAGCTTTTTCAGTTCTTGCTCGGCCGCTCGACGTTTGGCAACTTCTTTGTTTAAACGAGAGCGTGGCACACGATGCGTATTGGGATCATCGCTCGCGTGCTCTTCCTCTACGCACTCTTCCGCTTCAGTTTCGTCAGCCGTTTCCTCTTCTGAAGATTCGGGCTCGCTTTCTTCGTCAGCGCTTGATTCATTTTCGGTATCGTCGGTCTCCACTACCAACTCATCGTCGTCACTCAAAACCGTTTCTGTTTCATCGGTAAACTCATCACCGCGATTGATACTTTCTGTAGACTCATCGTCCCAATGCGTATCACCGCCAAACTCGTTAATCGTTTCCATGAGAGCATCGTTATCCATTTGCATTTCCTTTTGAAGTAGGTGAACGTGCTTGTGCCCTGGCAATGAGATGGTCCATCGACTTCATCGCCAATTGTGTCGACAAGCGTTTATCGTTAAGTGAATTTTGGTTTTCGTGACTGCGCGCAGCTAACGCAATGCGTAAACGAATGTCTTGCTGTTTCATGTCACGTTCGCTTTCGAGTTTTAACAGCTCCAGTTTCGCCTGATTAAAACCTTCAAGAGATGTGGCCTTCGCCATACGTTCTTTAGCACTTGCCAATTTTTCCTGAACTTCAGCATCGAGCATTTCAATTTCTTTGGTGAGTCGATTGACTTGGTGTTGCATTTGCAACTCTTGCAGCTGCGCTTCTTCCGGTGTCGGTTCACCATAACCTTGTGCGTTTTTCAGAAACTCCACCAATTCGTTTTTCTTGGTAAGGTTCGAATACTGCACCAGGAAGTGGTCGGGCACTTGAACGCCAAGTTCTCGAAGTTGCGTTGCCTCGGTAAATTCCAGTTGCTGCATGGTGCCGCCGTTTGGCGCGTGACCTATGTGACAGGTGTACTCACCCAGGGTCACATCGTTAATAATGTTACCGTCATCGTCTTCTGCGTTAATCACCAGCTCTCCATCGTTCGCCGCACCGAACATGCGTTGGTCAACCAATTCGAAGTAGCGGGTTTCGGTGTAAAAATCCTGCACCAATTCCAACACTTTATTGGCCACACAACGTCGTGCACGTTTTAAATTGTTGAGCACCACCGACACCTGAATTTGCGAACGGCCAATCGACATCTCTTGCGCTTTACCACTTTGGTCGGGACGTGCCGCTCCCACCATCGAGGCATTAATCGCACTGATTTCGCGAATGGTCACCGCAGCTTTCTGACTGATGCGTTCAATGCCGGTTGGAATTTGGTTCGGTTTAATTTTCTCCGGCTTTTCATAACCGCGTTTAAAGGTCAGCACCAAACCGGTTTCCGCACCACGCTCTTCCAAGTCCTCCTGGTCCATATCCACCAGTGAATCTTCTTGCACAATCCAACCGGAGTTCGCAGTGGTATTCACAATGTGCAATTCCTGCGAGCTGGTTTTATTGAGTAGGTTTTGAGGGTCCACCAGATTACGCACCACACCAAAAGGTTTACCGCGACGAAAATACGGAAAGTAAGGCACTATGGTAAAAGAGCGATAAATCGACCAATCGTCCATCAACAACACATCATCAACCGATATCGTTTGCCGCACACGACGACCACGCGTTTTGTGCAAACCGAGTCCGTATTGTTCAGCAAAGGCTTCGCGTTCTTGTCGTGATGTGCCAAACGGAATAGGACGTAAATCACCGGTGGCTAAATCCACATAGTTCCACTGCGAACACAATTTAAAATGTTGCCGTTCGATGACTTTTACGCGGCGCAGTTTGCGCACCTCTTCACCGTCAACCTGTGCTATTGGACCACCAAAGGATTTTTTAAAATAATCGAAGTTGTCGGCCTGGTTAAAACCGTTGGCCGCAATGCGCCTGACTTCTGCCGCTTTATCATGGCCGTAGGTTTCTTCAATTTCATCCGGTGTCATCCAGCGCACAATAAAGACCTGATTCCAGGTCGACGGATCCATATCTTTGGCTTCAGGGTCGGGGATGATGTCTTCGGGGTCTTCGTGCGTAATAACAATGTCACCCTGAAGGTTTTTCGAAAAATCCATGCGCACATCAAAGTAACCCCGGTCGGTGATGATGCCATCAGCAAACACAATTTCTTCGATGTCTTCGTAATGATTGGCATTGAGTACCGCACGTGTCACTGCGTTCAATGCAAAGGCCGTGTTTTCATTGCCATTGCGACCGGGCTTCCAGGTGATTTCGACTTTGCGTTCAAGCTGTTCGCCAATCATGGCGTTCACAGTCGATAAAATCATGTTGAGAGTGAGGGCCGGTCGACCTTCGCCTTCTAACCGATTGCGATCGCGCTCGTCCCACTGCTCACCAAAATAAAAATCACTGAACCGGCGCGCTTTCTCCACCCATTCGTGATGACCGGCACTTTCCGCTTCCAGAAACCGTTCCCAATTTTGACGAGCCACCCAATGACGGTCCGTGTCACGGGTCGTGTGCACCTTATCCGTCATCACTGTTTCTCTTCGATGCGGTCGAGACGTTCAGTAAAACGGTTAATGGCATCGGCAAGATGCTTTACGTTGGTGGAAAATTCGGCGTGATTGATTTGCACACGAGTAATGTCGTGCGTGTTCTCATCCAGTTTGAGTTTTAATGGCGCAATGAACATGCGGTGATAAAACGTCGCCACAGTAATAAACGCACCCACCACCACCATGGCTTCGTGAAGACTGACATCCATTTCAGTTTCCTATCGACCTTCCGGGTTAAAAATCGTTAAACGTTCGGCGTATTGTCCGTTTCAAACGCCAATAACGCGTGTTGAATGGCATCGTCTGGCCAAAATAAATTACCGTCGCCGTGCACATCTTCACCGGCAATTAAATCACCGTTGGTGACTAAAAAATCAATCATGGCTTCGGAAACGCCGAGACGAATGGCAGCGGTTTGACGATCAATTAAGGTTTGTTGAACACCGTTAACGGTGCGTTGAACATAGTCCATTACTAAAAATTCCTGCACTTACATTTCAAAAAACATTTTATCAAAACTCACGCCGCCATACCACTTTTGTGGCGACCGAGACTGCCGTGTTTGACGTACTTGTTGATTTTATTGCGCCAGGTTTCTTTCGCTTTGGGTTGTTTGACGTTGCGAATACCAAAGATGTGGATCATCTGTCCTATCCACGCAATGGCATCGACACAGTCATCGTGTTTACCCAGCGGAAATTTTAACAACTCATTGCGAAACGCTGACATCCAGGGTGTTGAGTCCACTTGCGGAAAAACCACTTTGCCCTGTTCCATTCGCCCTTGAATGGGTCGTGCGCGCGTGCCTTTATCGGCACCACGTGTTCTTAGTTTTTCGTAACGCAGTGTAATGCCACGTTCTTGTTCGCTTTTAATAATAAACGGTTCAAGCGTCAGTTCAATTTGTCCGGTTTCAATACCAAAGAGTTCCGGGTTCCAGCGCGTTTGAATGTCAAACATGCGATCGATAATACCTAGCGAATTCCAACGGCCGCGTTTTAAATCCAGCACCCAAATGTTTTGTTCGCGATCAATCCCCACCACAATAAACACCGTGTAATCGGCCGTTTGTTTGGTGCTGATGGCCAAATCCCCTGCGGCATAAATGCGTAAATCTTTTAACGGAGGTGATTCACCGGGCTTGTAATAACGGAACATGTCCTTGGTAAAATAATCACCGTCTTCGGACACCGGACGTTGTTGGTAAAGCGCTTCCCAGTCGCGTGGGATCATGGTGCGCTTAATTCTGTTTAAAGCTTTAAGTGGATAACGTGCCGCGTGTAACGGTTCGCCGGCTTTGCGATATTTTTCATCTTCGGTGGCTATTGCCGGATACTCCACCAACTCCCATCGGTCGGCGTCCTCTGGCCATTGCCCGGCGACTTTCATCTCCGCTTCGGCTTCACGCATCACCGACAACAGCCAACCGGATAAATCATCATCGTGCCAACGGGTTTGAATGATCAATACTCCACCACCTGGCGCAAGTCGTGTGTAAAAGGTTGAGGAATACCAGTCCTTGATTTTTTGGCGTGTGGTTTCGGACTCCGCTTCTTCGCGATCTTTTACTGGATCATCGATGATGCCCAAGTGCGCACCGCGACCGGTTATTGGTCCTTGGACACCAGCAGCAGTAAATCCACCACCTACGGTTGTTGCCCATTTCTCAACACTTTTACTCGCTTGTGACAAACGTGTTTTAAAAACCGATTTGTATTTATCTGAATCAATTAAATCACGACACTTGCGCGAAAAATCTTTGGCCAGGTCACCGGAATACGAACAGGTGATCACTTCGTGTTTCGGATTACGACCGAGATACCAGGATGGAAACGTTTTACTGCCAATTTCGCTGTTGTGTGTGGGAATGAGCTTCTTGCCGACCAAATACAAACCATCGTCAGAGTCAACTTGGATGCAGCGACCATGTTCTCCGTTTGGATGAAATTGAACACGTTGGATGGCAATGTTTTTCGAAACAGAAACTTTTGTTTTGAATGGCCATTGCAATGGATGCACTTTCGGCAACTGCATTCGAAATCGATGATGTATACGCAAACGAGCTTTCAAAAGTTCACGCGTTTCCACCGTCCGCTCTTTCCTTTGCTTTCTGTCGAACACTGTCCATTCGTGATTGCCGTGACAACGAATGACCTCACCATTAGTAAACTCAACGACATAATCCGCTTCTGCTTCGTCTGACAACGCAAGTACTTTTACAGGCTTACCGGACGGATGAAAAACAGAATCACCGACCTGCAACTCGCCGTGTGTTTTCCAACCTTCAGTCGTTAACACAGGCGTTGAATGCGCGCACAATTTTCCCGATCTTGGTGGAAGAAAAATCATCAAACGCGGTGATTTTTTATCAACGATGTCTTGCGCAAATTTTTCTAAACGTTGACAAATGTCCGCGTGCACCCAACCAGGGTCATAGTCGGGATTCATCCGTTTAATGAAAGGTAACAATCGACGGCGTGACAACTCGCGTTCGGCCAGTTCGCGTTTGGCCTCTTGCTCTTTGTCAAAGAACTGCTTTTCTTCTTCAGCAATTCGGATCAACTCGTCCTGAGCACGTTGATATTCTGCGTGATTATTGAAAGGTGTGAGTTCACCGACTCGCTTCGCACATCGTAAACACAAGTCGTCATTGAACATGTGTACGAGTGCGAAGGATTTAAGACATTCCTGACAAGTCCGTGTCATCGATGACTTCCGTGTAATCTGAAGGATCCATATTTAACGTTTGCCCGGCAATTTCAAGCAGCTTGTTATCGTCCAACTGCTCTAATTGATCACGTCGTGTGATTTCCACTTCGACCTTCTCTGGTGTTGCGAGTCCGTGCAACTTAACCAGAGAGTCGATGGCGCGAATTTCTTCCGTGGCATTCGCGCTTTTGGCGTGGGCTTCCAGATACATGACGGTGGCATCGTCCCTGGTGAATTGCAACGCTCCTGCGTTCACCGCCGCCTGCCGTGCCATCTCCCGTCCATAGGCAATGGCCTGTTGCACATCCTTGCGCTCTGACAGATTAGCAACCGCCAGTACAGGGTTTCCGTATCCTGCGTGTCTGGCTGCTGCTTTCGGGTTGATCCCTCGAACCCGATACAGAACATAGGTCTCTTCCTGAGACGTCAGATGTTGAAGTCCTAGAGCCGTTAAATCATTCCCTGAAATATCGGCCGTGGACATGGTGCTCCCGTTCAATGCCTTTGAATACTCTTCCTTCCTGAAAGAGTGGAAATCCGTTTCAACCGAGAGATTGTTATTTTACCAAACAACCTATATTTTACAACCTTTATTTACCTATATATAGAAATAAACACCCACCTATACCGCTGTTTTTTTAACCATCAGAAATTCTCTCTCCTAGGTTCAATCGGGATGTATGTGCTCGCTGTGTGAGTACGCCCCTTGATCGAATTCGTTTCACTTCGAGTTCGATTGTTTTTCATTCAATGAACCTACTTAGGAGTCCCATGATGACAACCCAACAAAAGCTCGCGGCATTGGTGTGCATTACCGTTGCCAGCATTCACTTAATTCAACATTCATTAACGGAGGTGATCACAAAGAAACACAAACAAATGCAACACGCGTATTGCATTAAAGAACAAATGGCAATGAGCCAGGTGCACCGAACCAATACACCAATGTGCGACATAACCATCAATCAAACCACAAGAGGACAATGACATGTATTGCATTGCGTACGAAGGGGATGAATTGCATCCAATCACAGAGACATTAGAAGAAATGCTGATGGCAGAAGAAGATGACGTCGAACAGTTTTGGGCGGATATCTTTGCAGGTCATTCAATAAGTGAGATGGACGATGCAGCGAACATCGACCATCTCTTCGTTTAATTTCAAATCAACGCAAATCGAAAGGAAATAAACATGAACACATTAAACAAATACCAAAACATGATCAACACTTTTAACGAACATCTGTCACGTGGCGTTACGACATTCAAAGCGGCTGCGGCGAGTGAACACGAACTCATTGCACAACATAAAGATCGTCAACGCGAAGTGTTAGGTGCTGCGGCTATTTACGCTACACGCGCTTGTCGTGATAAAGACCGTTCAAGGTACATGGCCATCGTTCACGCCGCCAGCAAAGCACTGGATGCGAATACGGCACAGGTTAACGGTGTGCTCAGTACTTTCGCTTCCGGTATCACGCGTTACAGTTCACTCAAAGCCTGGCAAGCGAAAATACAACACGCGCTCACCGTTCGTGTGAACATGGGTGAAAAAACTCAGCTCGGTGTGGCCGGTTACGATACCGAGTACAAAGGTTTTGATGGTGAAACACTGCTCCATTATTTAATGACACAAACCAAAGAGGATTGGGCACGCAAAGCCAACAACGCCATCTATTCGCAAATTGCATCACTGCTCAACGAACAACTCAATCAACCGAAAGGGTTCATTGTTCACGAAGCGATGCCACTGCGCAAAGACGAAATCCAATACACCTTTGGACAACTGGCCTATGCCACCACCTGGCGTTGTTTAAGTCGCTTAGCATTTCGTGCAGCATTAGCCGATAAGCATGTGTTCGAGGACGCCGTAGAAACGCCACACGGCACGCAAACGGTGATGACAAGCCACCGCCTTAAACGAATGACAACGCGCTATGAACGCAAGCGACAGGACGATACAGCAGTGGCTGGTGATCATTACAACAACCTGTTACTCGATGACATCGAAGACGAAGAACGTAAAGTGCAATCCTGGGTGTTCGCGCGTGAGTTGTGGGAACAATTAAAACCTTTGGTTGAAGAGTTCAACGCCAACAACGAATGGATAGGTGACGACATTCGTATGCCTTGTGATGTGGATTTGGAAACCCACAGTCAATCGCAAATCAAAGCCACCATCGAAAAACTGGAAAGCGCTCTGCACGATCCCAACGTCGTGAAATTTTTAACGCAGTTGGATCAAATGCAACAGCCTACCGAGCAATCGCTAAACGCTTTAATGCACGGTTAATTTATTGAGGGCTTCGGCCCTCTTACTTTTTCAGGAGACGATGATGGAATTTTCAATTGCCAGTGCGTTGGCACTGAACACCGTAAGAAAAATAAAACCTCGCTACTCAGCACAACAGGTTAAAGAGTATTTGATAAAGACTAAGCAATGGCCGACGAGTAACAAGGTCAAACCGAAGAGTAAACAACTCACACAACCTTGTCCATGTTGCGACAACGGAATGTTCAAAGGCCAATGGCAACGGCAATGTTTTCGTTGCATTGGCAAAGGCTTTTTGGATGAACTCGATATCCGTCGTTATTCGATCCACATCGAAGCCAAACAAACTGGAACCACACGCACCACGTTCCGAGAATACGAACAACTAAACGGGTTCAATCGCTGGACGGCGTAACACGTTTTTAATCAACCCTTGTTAACCTACCAACACCCAAGTACCCATGGCGCAGAAGTCTGATTAAACCCCATGATACGCGCCGGTAAGGACATGAGCACATGAGCACATGAGGATACTGACAACATGAGAACATAAGCACACAAAACCAAGCCCTCCAAACTCCACCAATCAGCCCAGAACAACCACCCTCAAGAACCATCAACCCATGACCCATGAGCCTGTTCTTTGTTTTTTGTTGTTTGTGATTGGTTGTGTGTTGTTGGAGAGAGGTTGGTGAACGATGGAAGGCGTTATAACCCATCGTCAGAAAGCAAATGGCAATGAACACCGGTCGTGTGTCGATTGTGAGAGGTCGACAGCGTGTGTCGAGTGACCGTTGGCGCTCGTTAAACAGCCAGCATTGGAAGGCGTATGCCCAATCGTCAGAGTTCCCCTCCTGTGATGGGTGCTGAGCATCACCTGAAACTGCTCTTTTGTTTTTGTTGGGGGTTCGGCTGAGGCTGTTCGATAGAGGTTCTTTGTTGCTTGCTAGAGGAGCTTTGTTAAACAGCAAAGGACACAGGGCGGTTGGCATTGGTCAGAGGTTACTTGTTGCATGACACAGGGCCAAGGAGTCGCGCGCCGCTGACAATGTGAGACGCCGAAGTTTAGTGAGTGAGTGTTCAATAACAGATGACAATATGAGGTAGCACGTATGTATAAACTGCAAAGCTGGGCACAAGGTCGATGGCACAGGATAGATGCCTTTGATTCTGCTCGAGAGGCCCTACAACAGTTGCGAATGTTGGGAAAGATTAACCGAGGTTGCCGCTATCGGGTGGTGAATTGGTGACGGGGGTTGGTGTTTTGGGTTTTGGGCTAGATGTTAGGGGCTATGTGTTCCCCCGCACCCCCGAAAACAGAGGAACGGTTGCCCTGGGACCGGCTTGAGGTTACAGGAAAACAACCTTGTATACCGGATTTTGGTCGTTTTACCTGTCTTTATCTCATTTTAGCGATAAAAGGTGTCCAAGAAAATATCCTGGACAGTCCGGGAAAAAAATAACTTCCTGGACAGAGGTAACAGGGAGCACGAAAGGGATACAGAGGTGTGTCCTACGTGTCCGACTTCCGGTTTCCTATGCCAGTTCATAGAAAACGTTTTTTCTGTTTTTTTATATTTATATATATTATTTTTTTTCTTATAAATTAATAAATATCTTGGACAAGTAGGACAACCCCCTGAAGCCCTTCTGTGCCAAGGGCTCCAGCTGTCCAACTTCCTGAAAATTTCCCGGACTGTCCAGGATATTTTTTTGGACACCTCATCTCAATGCCGAGATATGCATAAATTCTGCATTTCCCTGTGCAAACGCAAAACCTCCGATTTTTGCCCAAGTTGTATATTTTCAGCTAAAAATTCCCCCTCAACCCCCTGTGTTGGTCAAAGAACAACCTTCCCTGTTTACTCGGAGTGCGGGGGTAGCCTCTAACCTCCGCCATAGGCCGATAACCTCCAATATTTAACCTCCGCCCACAACCTGTAACAAAAACCTTTAAAATTCACCATCTACCAATAACATCCTCCAAAATCACTTAAATCACATCATTTACCACAAGCATCGCACCCAACCTGTAACCTCCGCCCACAACCTCCAGCCTTCATCATCTCCCCTGTAACCTCTAACCTCCGATATACGACTTCCCACTCCCACTTCTCGACATCTGCCGATAACATCCGATATCCAACTCCCGCCCCCACTACCCGACATCTGCCGATAACCAACGCCTTCCAACCTCCAACAATCCCCCCTCCAATCCCCAATGAAACCAACCAACAACCAAGGAACCAACATGGGAAACCGAGCCACAATCTCTGTCGAAAACTGTTCGATAGGTGTTTATCTGCATTGGAATGGAGGAATAGGAAGTGTCAAAGCCTTCGTCCAAGAAGCCTGTAAACGTTACACAGCATCCAGGTTAGGAGAACCTGTGCCAGTTAACATTCAAGACAACCGATTTGTCTTTGAACTTTACGCATGCATCCGAGAATTTTTTAATTTCGCAGGTGACATAAAACTCAGAGGCCGAGATTATTTATCTTTATATCTAACCTGTAGCAAAGAACAGTGTAACGAGGACAATGGCCACTACCATGTAACACAGGACGGCTCGATTGATTACACGAACGCTCGTCGCAAAGAATCCAGTATTTACACAGCACAGTCGTACCAGGACATCTCAACCTGGTTCAAAGAAACAGAACGGCTTATGTTAACGACCGAGTGGGCGGGAACCGAAAATTAATTGCAGTCTCCTGGCAAGAAGCTCAGGAGACTTGCTTATGGGTGGGTGTGTTTGGTTGGGTGCTTACCTAAGTGATGGCCACCTTGCTTTAACTGGAGACTGTAAATTATTCTGTGTAACTGACAGATTAAACATAATCAATTAAACGGCCTTCAAATTCAATCATAAATCGATTTAAGGCCGCTTTCCAATTTCGAATTGACATGGTCCACTTTTTCGAAGCTTGCTCAACGGCTAAGTAAACGATCTTCATAGCTGAATCATCGTGTGGAAATATTTTTCGTTTATTAATCACTTTTCGAATCACGCTGTTGAGCGATTCAATGGCGTTGGTCGTGTAAATCGCTCGTCGAATTTCTTCAGGATAGTCAAACAAGGTGATTAAGTTTGACCAGTGGCGATACCACATTTTGCTGACTTGTGGATACTTGTCATCCCACTTGGCTGCAAAGTCATCAAGTGCTTGCATGGCTTGCGTTTCGGAAATCGATTGATAAATGGCTTTTAAATCTTTGGTCACTTCTTTGTAATCTTTCCAAACCACATATTTCATTGAGTTACGCACCATGTGTACGATACAAAGCTGAATACGCGTGTCGGGATAGACAGCTTCAATTGCTTGAGGAAAGCCGCTAAGGCCGTCCACGCAGGCAATAAGAACATCCTTAAGACCGCGGTTCTTCAGTTCGGTCAATACACTGAGCCAAAACTTGGCACCTTCGTTTTCCGAAATCCACAGACCCAAAAGCTCTTTTTGCCCTTGCAGATTTATCGCTAATGCTAGATAAATGGACTTATTAATGACGCGTTTGTCTTGTCTAACTTTAACCACGATACAGTCAAGATAAACAATGGGATAAACCGGTTCAAGCGGACGATTTTGCCATTCAATCACGTCCTGAATTACCGCGTCAGTAATGTTCGAAATTAACGTCGGTGATACATCTACGTCATAGATTTCTTTCAACTGTTGGCTGATTTCTCGCGTGGTGCAACCCGTTGCATAAAGGTAGAGTACTTTACTGTCCAGGCCTGTAAAGCGTGTTTGATTTTTCTTAACGATTTGCGGAGAAAAAGAGCCATCTCGATCTCGAGGTACTTCTAGCTCGAACTGGTTGTTTTTTGACTTGAGTACTTTTTTGCTTCGGCCATTGCGGCTGTTGCCTGAGTTACGACCTTTGGGATCGTGTTTGGAATAACCGAGGTGGTCTTCAAGTTCAGCATTAAGCGCTGTTTCTAAAAGCTTTTTCTGGAATACCGAAGCGATACTTTCGAGATCTTCTTCAGTTTTTACATTGCGGCCGAGCTCTTCAGCCAACTTTTCAATATCTTCAAGAGATAACTGACTCATAATAAATCCCTCCTGTTTAAAGGATATCAGATTGAGTCAGTTACACAGATTTATTTACAGTCTCTTTAACTGCCTTAACTTTTTTACATTTTATTCTGGCCTAACTTTGCTTGCCAACGCAACATCCAACACCTCCTGAAACTCCCAGGCAAACTCCTCTATTTGTTTTTTATCCTGAGTGTCTGCATACTTTGCCTCAGTTAACATAGAAGCGAACACATCCATTAAAACATACACTATATCTTTCGGAACTAAATGCTCCTTACGAATAACCTCACCAAATTCAACAGTTAATTTTTTAAGCTTTTGAAAACCATCAATATCGAGCTTTTTATCATATCGTAATGATACTCGGACATCTCCCGCCGCTTTATCAATTTCAACTTTTAAGCTCTGAAGTTTATCAGTCATCAGGCATTACCTCCCACCCTACAATGGCACGTCTTGGAATATGACTGTAAATAGAAATTTCCTGATCTTTTATCATCATTCTTTTATTTACGTTAGCCTCTAAATCTATCAAGTTAAATCCAAATAATCATCGAAAACATAAAAAACAGAAAAGTAAATATAACTGATACTATCGTAATTATTTTCCAAAACTTAAATAACGCTTGATCTTGCAAAAAAAACAATCTCGCCCGACTAATATTTTCCTCACTGCAATATTTTACGTAGGAGAAAGTCACCAATCCAAAATACCCAAAAACTACAATTACTTTTCCTACTTCACTACTAAATACAAAGTCATTTAAATTTACAAGAACATCAAAACTTAATGTTTTTTCAAGAGTAAGTAAAACTGCAGCAATGTTAAATAAGATGAGCAATGTAAATCCAGCTGATGACCAACTTGCAGCTGAGGTTTCACCCTGACCTCTATTTAACTGGTATTCATAAATTACAAAGTATAGCTTTTGAAGCATGCTAATTTTTTGAGTCATTAAATTCATCCTCTCGTCGACAACAGGTCATATTTGTCAGCTTCCCTTTAAAATCAAAGTAATAATCCAGTGCTAAATATGTAAGTGCGATTCCTGCGCCTATAGGTCCGCCAAAAGCCATTGATATCATTACTACACCCATATCTAATGTTGCCTTTGCCATAGATGCTGCTTTCGCTTTTCCATGGAGTGACGGGTTTCTAAAATCTTTTATTGCATCATAAGCAGGGTACGCTAATGCTCCTACTAATGTTGCTCTCCCCAATACATTAGCGTATTTTGAAGTATTAACTAAAACTTGAGATGGATTTTTAGCTACGCCTATATTTACTTTATTTAACCTAGGATTGGTATGAAGGATAGCGTTACCTTTAGGTTTAAGGATATCAACAGCCCTCTCATCCATTAAAGTAGCTGCAATGCCTGCTAACCCTGCCCCTGTATTGATTTCACCAAGTGTTGGCAAAGAAGGGGACTTATGAGGAGTACTGTCTTTCGGTTTAGTGTTGGATGTAGTATAAGTTTCTGAACGATAATGCCTAGCAATCAGTTCCATAAACCTAGCCATTTCGTCACTGGGTCTATTTATTTTTACTCTGTAAATCGTGTCGTCTACTAGTCTACCTCTGGGCTCGTAACTTTCTTCGGCTTCGTTACCACCATCTTCTTCTCCTTGACCACCTTCATTTTCACTGCCATCAGCTAATGGGTTTGCATCTACTCCATTATTTACTTCACCTTTATTTCTTGGAACACCCACGCAACGCCCATTATTTGGAACACAAATCTGTCCCCACTTTACGCTTTTACCATCATCATCATTTCTAGCTCCTTTATCCTGATTTTGTTGCCCACTATCCAACTGATTGCTAGTCCCGAAACAAAGTAGACACATGTCATTAAAGTAATCAGACCCAGTCTTTGCTAAATACCCACTCGGATCCGTACCAGCCAACGGATTGTTCATGATGTAACTGTACGGGTTCATTGACTGACTGTTACCCGGACTCTGAATAAACGGATCCACAGAAAGAAATCGTCCTAGGTTGTAATCGTACGCCCGCCCATTCATGTGAATCAGTTGTGCATCGTCCATATGCTCGTGGTCGGTGAAACCGCGAGTGTTAGAAAGGTAAGCTAGCTTTTAATGAACGAAGCCGATGGTTTGCATCGGCTTTGGAACTAAGTGGTGGCCGTCCTGTCTTTGTCCTTTATATAGCGCATCATTGAGAGCATGATGCATCAAACTGTCAACTCAACCCAAGCATATATTCAAGAAACTCTTCAAGTGATTGCCAACTATCAACTTCATCCCCATACTGCTCATCTAAAAATAGGGCCACTTGTCCAGCTCTATCTGAATTGTTAGAAAATAAAAAGTAATAACCACCACCTCCATATAGCTCAAGAACATTACCTTCTTGCGGGATCCGAGTAAAATCATCTGGAATGTCAGAAGTTCGTGCTTTCATCGTATGAAAAATAGTATCTACTTCTTCATCTTCGGACACACCAAATATAGAGTGTCCATACCACTCAAGCGCACCGAACTCCCTGAGAAATATTTTATAGTCATTGCACAATAATATGTTTAATTTATTTTCTACATTTGAAATAGCCTGTTCATTTGTTGGCCCGGATATACAAACTCCATCTTTTGAGTTAATTAATTGCTTTATTTTTTCTATATTCATTTCTCAAGCTCACTTTTCAACATGATAGATGTTATCACCTTCTTCATACCAATGAAGCCTTTTATTATATTTTTGGTGGAACTTGGTATTCATAACCCTAAAGTTATCGAATGAGTTATCACCACCTCTAAACAAAGGTAACTTATGATGAATGATAAACTCCGTCGGTAACTTTCCTTTTTCTTTCATTCGCTCAAGCTGCTTTTGAGAGAATCTTTTCGCAGCTTCAGCCGTTTCAGCATACATTTTAACAAACTTCGGTTTAACACTCTCAAACTCTTCACGCAATGCTTTCAGTTCCTCTTTTGTTCGCTTATGGTATTTCGTGCGCATTTTTCCTGCAGCATCTGCTTTAACAGGTGATTTTGTCCCCCCAGATTTAGTTCCTCTAGTTTTAGATGCCGCACTTCCCATGCCAAATGAAAAGACTGATGCAAGTGCATTAGCTCCATGTTCTAAAGTACCATCTTCATCACCTTCGTCATATGAATCACTCATATTCTGGAATGGCTCAAACGGATTAGAAGTTAATGCTCCTAGGCCATCTAAGAAAGCATTTTGAAATGCATTCATTTCACCACGTTTACTTTCTCTCCATTCACCAAAAGACTGCCCAGAGTCTGCTACTTGTCGCTGATTGCCTATATTTTCAGGTCCTTGAGTTAAAGCGTTATAAGTTTCCTTAAGTGTCCCCTCTACATTCTTACCATTAACCGTTTCAACCTTATATGAGTTACCATCTTTTGTATTGATAACCATATCTCCATCTTTGGTTACTTGAACACTCTCTAACTCTTCAGAAATATCTCCAAGATTACAGTTATCTCCGTCGGAACTACAAGCGACATACCCACTCGGATCCGTTCCAGCCAGCGGGTTATTCATGATGTAACTGTAAGGGTTCATACTTTGTGAATTACCCGGATCTTGAATAAAGGGGTCAACACTCAGAAATCGTCCGAGGTTATAATCGTAGGCTCTTCCATTCATATGAATTAACTGACTGTCATCCAAGTGCTCATGGTCGGTGAATCCACGTGTGGTGACACTGGAGCCCAAAATAGTCAAGGCACTGTCTGCCATGTTTTGTTGCCGTGGGCGACCAAAGGCATCGAAGCTGTGGCCTTCAATAACGGTACCCAGTTCGTTGACGATGGCGATCATGGATCCCAAACGGTCACGGTGGAAATAACCTATGGAATAATCGGTAACGTTACTGATGGTGTTTTTTTCCGTCACAACAGCGATATCACCGATGTAATGCTTTTTCTCAACTTCGGTGCCGCTGGTGGTTTGCTTGGTAATGCGTTCAAACACTTTATCGATGTACACCGTGGTGGTGGTTTCACCGTTTTTGGTTTTCACCTGCTTGTAACGCATTTGGTCAGCGCCGTAGTAAAAGTAGGCATCGTTTGCCGCAGTGGTTTGACTGTCGAGTTTCGGGTTGATTGTTCCACTGCTGGTACCAATGTACACCGGTTTATTAAACGCATTGTACGAAATACTGCGCAACCCATCGTTGGTAAGGTTGCCGCTTTCATCGTAGCTGTAGGTGCGGGTACTGCCGTTGGCGAGCTGTACACTGCGCACGGCATTCGGGCCCGCCCAGCCATTGCTTGCACTGCGTGTGGTGCCCACCGCCAGGTAGCTGTAGGCGTTAGCATCGTTGGCGCTGAAGTCGGTTTTCTTCTTTAAGTTACCCACCGCATCGTAAGCGTAATGGATGGTTTGGCCACTGGTGCGATTGATGCTGAGCGTACTGGTGATGAGCCGATGCATATTGTCATAACTGTAGGCTTCCGACGTGTGGTCAGTGGCGGACACAAAATAGTTGTACACATCTTGCTGGGTCAAGTTGCCGTAATCGTCGTACTCGTACAATACTTTTTGCAGGTCACTCGCCCCACTCGACAAAGTGGTCATGCTCATTTGCCCGCTTTCTGGGAAGAAAGAGCGGTCAATCGCGGCATTTCCATTCGCAATGGAGGCGCCTATCCAGTTGCCGGTGACGTCCATTTCATCGATTTGACGATAGGTATAATTGGTAGCGGCGTTGTAAGTGCGCTTTAAATAACCGGTATCGTTGTATTCATACGCCACGGTGAGTCCGGTGGGGTACGTCATCCCTTTGGCGCGACCAAAATTGTCATCGATGTGCGCTGTTACCGTAAAGGTTTCGCCATCAATCTGGGTGTCGGTGTGTTTGAGCCGGCACTTGGTGTCGTAACGGTATTCGCGTGTGAAGTTTTCACCGATGCGCGCCACGGTTTCGCTGGCCGGCAAGCCCAGGCACACACCGCCGCTGTCTTTGGTTCCGGTATCAAACGCAAAACTCGCTTCCAATACGTTGTTCACTTTGCGAGAAGTTAAACGCCCAAGTACATCGTAATCGTAATCGGTGGTTTGGCCTTTGGCATCGGTTTCGGTATCCACTTCGCCAAAGCCGGTGTAAGTGAAGGTTTTGTTGCCCATGTTAGGGTCGTTAACCCATAGTTTTTGACCCAGTGCGTTATAGGTGACGGTAATTTTTGCGCCGTTGGCGTCTTGCAACACAATGGGATTACCTAAACCATCGTACGCGTATTGCGTGACGCTGCCATTGGCGTCGGTGGTTTGCATCAACTGGCCCGTGCCGCTGTGGGTACGATACAGGGTTTTGTTGGCGTCGTTGTTCAACACAATTTTGGTG
>NZ_JBUZOU010000013.1:0-143291 GCF_055326765.1 Pleionea sp. WD8-19
ACCCGTCCGCCACTCGTCAGCAAAGAGCAAGCTCTTTCTGTTACCGTTCGACTTGCATGTGTTAGGCCTGCCGCCAGCGTTCAATCTGAGCCATGATCAAACTCTTCAGTTCAAAGTGTTTCGCATCCGAAGATACTAAATCTTGCTCGATTGGTTTCGTGAATCAAAGTTCAAAATGAATCTTTAGTTCAGGTCACTCAATCGATAATGTCGTTGATTGACTTTATCGCTCTGAGTGCCCACACAGATTACTTCATCTTTCTTTTTAAAGAACATGTTGCCAGGAACCCGCCTTTGCAACTCAACGTGTTTCTCAACGTTGGGGCGCGAATTATACGCCACTCGATTTCCCTGTCAACACCTTTTCTTAAAAAATCTTTTCGATTTTTGTGAATGAAAAGGTTTCCATTCAAAACAACCAGAAACTCAAAAAGAAATACTTATTTATCAAGTAGTTAGCCATTTTGTTTTCCAGCCTTTACTTCAGTGTTTTGGGCTGTGCCCCTGAAGTGGATGCGCATTATATAGAGGTTTTGATGGTTGGCAAGCATTAATTGAAACTTTTTTACTTTTTTTTTGAACTTAACGCTTAGCTGAATAATTATAGAACAATTTGATTAAAAGTAGACCCGACACTCATTAAAAATGATTGTTTTTCGTTCATTTCACTAAAAATGCTACAGTTAAATAGGTCAGCTTGGGGTAATTTATGACTTTTCGGATTTGGGCCTGTTTAATAGCCCTAATAACAATGGCCTGTACGCAGCAGCAAGAGACCGCCACTGTATCAAAGCCAATAGAGCAACTTACTGAGCTAGAAGCAGAAAGCTTAATCATGAACTGTTTTCAAGAGACACATCAAGAGCAAGAAGTATTCGTTGAAAAAGAAAACGGTCAATTTGGAATCATCGATCGAAACAGTCCCGAAAATTACCGAGCACCACTTGGATCGAAGAGCTATCAAACAATGGATCAAAGACTCAGGTTTTTCAAACGCTATCGGTCGTTAAATTTAAACTTTGGATATTGGGGATCCGTGCCAGATCCCCAAGGTAATTATTATCGATATGTCATTACTCGATATTGTCTAACAAACGGCACTTCAATTACCGGAACTGCAAAATCAAGTTTAATAAAGTTGGCTTTCTGATCTAAAAATCATTCCACTCAAAATTGATACCGATATTACGCCCAGTAGCAAAAGTGTCTAAATCGTCATTTGAGGGAATATAAAGCTCATCCAATACATTGTTTATCGATAAACCGAGTTTCCATTGTGCATTCATCTGCCAAGAGAGTTTTAACGATAGTAAATCAAAACCTGGGCTTTCCACTTCGCCGTTTCCAAACTCTGACTTTGCAAAGCGACGAGACCAATTCCCTTGTAAAGTCCAATCCCCCCAATCTTTAGCGTATCCCAGATTTAATTTTTGAGCGGGAATGTCTGACAGCGAGTTACCTTGTTCGTCATAACCCATATAACGAGTATACGAAGCATCAAAACTGGAGTGGTTAAACCGATAGCGGTAACTCAATTCACTGCCGTTTATTTTTCCTTTATCAAGATTGATATAACTCTGTCTGCCAGAGTCCAGCGTTATGCGTTCAATATAATTTTCCACTTGCATAAAGAAGCGGCGCACACTCAGGTGGTGTCCTTTAAAGTCCCAACGAAAACCAAAATCAATGTTAGAAGAACGTTCCGTATCCAGATCGACTACCGCTTCGACTTCGCCACGTGCCGTAGTGCCAGTAAAAAAACGCTCAGTAAATGAGGGAAACCGAAACCCAGTGGCCAGATTCACAAAACCTCGCCAATTGTCATTAAAGCTCAGTTCCGTACCGGCAAAGCCGCTAAACGCATCATCGGTGACCGCACCACTGGCCATCGCACTTTGTTGTTGCCAGTTATAACGTGCACCCAAATGAATCTTTGCGATACCGGCTTCGATAAGTCCGGATAGAAAAACGCCCACATCATCCAATTCGCCACCAGTCAGGATCAACGAATGCTCGAAACGGTTATCAGCAAAAGTCCATTGCTTTTCATGTGCCTTCACATCGCGACGAGCAAACCAGTCAACACCCCATTGCCAGCTCGCTTGTTTGGTATTTAACCATTGCTGCTGCCAGCTAGCCCCTATATCATTGGAACGATTGAATGTACGATTTAAACGACTGTTGACTCGAATATTATCGCTGGTTAATTGATTAGGATGAAAATACAGCGACCATCTCCAGCCGTTACTGTTTTGTGCAGAAAAATTGAGCAAATGATGCTTTTCTTTTGGGTAAATCGTAATGCGACTGTCCGGGTATCGTAAATTAGACTTGCCTATATCTTTCGCTAGCGAGCCCAACCACGAAATACGGTATTCGGTACCTTGGCTCTGCCACTCATGACTGAAATAAAGGTTAGTCAACTGGAATTCGTCATTCAACTCCTGACCATTTGCCGCCTCAGTTTTCCCCATATTTCTTTGCGAAAACCCAAAATCTGTTTTCTCACTACCCGAGAGCATCGATAAATACTGACCATTTCCTTGAGTTTGAACTCCAAATCGAGCCAAAGACTGCTCACTTCGCGGCAGGTAAATATTAACCACACCGCCAAGTGCACCACTTCCATAAAATGTAGAAACCGGACCACTGACAACATCGATCGATTCGATCAACATAGGATCAATAAAAGATGCCGAGATCCCGGCGCGGCGCTCAGTAACAATAGGAACACCGCTAACCAAAGTCTTGATCCTGTGTTTGGCTACACCGCGGATGGAGTAGGTTTGAAATAATCCACCTTGGCCATTGGCTGAGACACTGGGCGCACTTTCAACCAGACTTAAAATATCGTCGGGCTGTACAGAAGTGTCTTTAATAGAAAGATTGATCGCGGCAATGGTTTCCGGAGCCTGTGTTAAAAAAGGATCTCGATACGCTGAAATCACCATGCGGTTTTCTTTTTCATTGCCTGAACTTTGCGACTCTTTCGATGGTTCGTTTTTGACTTGCAAAACGGCTTCTTCCGATGCGAAAGCCAACGATTGCAATACCAGCAAGCTGCCGGCGATAAAATAAGTTCCCATTAAAATCTTCCCCTAAACTATTTTCGGTACTCATGTCGACCGCAGTGTTTTAACTGAAACGTGCGACTGATTAATATTTGAATACCAAAGTGAACGTGCTCAATGCTGACGCTCGTGTTTAAATGCCCACCAGGCATGTTGTATCACCAATTCAGGTATTAAAGTCTCACTCTCAGATGCAGAATATGACAACGATGCGAACGACTTCGCTTGACAGTAAATACGACGAGTAAACGCCGTTTAATTAAAAGTATCCTGCGCAGTTGACTCATACCTTGCCTACGTAATCGTTTGACTTTCCGATTAGACTCAGAATGATCGCCGTTGGAAGCGGCAATCAAGTCATCCCATAAAAAGTAGCCAAATAAGAATTTAAGCATTCGGTACGGCAACGGGAGCCTGCGGGTGCCACTGTTACCTTGATCCGAGAACCATTGATTAAACCAAGCTCAAAGTATCGATGCTGTATAGCACGTGTTTTACATAGGCTGGATTTTAACTTGAATCAGGTGCAGAACAAGGGATCGCCATTTGTGAATATCACCATGTGACCGCAATATATTAAAGCGGAGCCCATACTCGCTCAATAATGAGCGCGCATCTTCCATCAAACTCACAGCTTTCGTCAATGCGCTAGCGAATACGCAATTGTAAGAAAATGCTGACACACTCACATTATTCTCAGAACCATCTTTTGTTAACAAATGAACAATAGCCAACTCAAGTCCTAAATCAGGAAGAGCTTGATTACTCTCAAGTAGCGCATCCGATGACTAAGTTTATTACAATAAAAAAACCCGGTTTAAACCGGGCTTTTTATTTGATCAGATAAAGAATCGCGATCAGGGCTTCCACTCTGCATTGATATCCACGCCAGAATAAGAGGAGTAGCCTCTTACACTAATATACCAAGTGCCCGCAGTTGGATTACTAAAGCTACAGGACTCATTATTACCGTAACGATAAGGGCGACAGTCATAGCTACCCGTTGTGGGTTGCGCACCTCTGCGTACGTACAAATCAGCGTCACCGCTTCCACCCGACATATTAATCGTAAAAGAAGACATACCGGCAGGAATATCGACGGTGAAATGTTGCCAAGAACGTCGTGAACCGGACAGATCGTTTTGTGTGAAAGTACCACCGATACAATCGGTACAAGGCTCATCAAACGATCCTGTTAAACTCACTCCCGAGTATGAACTGTAAGCACGTAACATGACATGATAGGTGCCTGCCTGGACGTTACTGATGGAACAAGTTTCTTCATTTCCATTCAGATACGGACGGCAATCATAGCTGGAAGTTGTGGGTTGTGATCCAAAACGAACATAAAGATCCGCATCACCCGAACCACCTGTCATAACAAACTTAAGATTCGTTGCGCCCTCTGGAACACTCATCGTAAAGAACTGTGTATCACCAGTGCTACCCGAGAGGCCCGTTTTAGCAACACCATTTTGCAACACATTATCAACAGGCCCACTGACCGTTACCGTTTTCGAAGTGGTACCCGTGGCGCCTTCATTATCGGTTACCGTTAATTGCACGGTGTAACTTCCTGAACTGGCATACGTATGTGAAGCGTTTACACCACTACCAGTATTACCATCACCAAAATTCCAACTGTAACTGGTAATGCTTCCGTTTGAGTCACTACTGGCACTCGCATTGAAACTGCAGCTTAAGTCGGTACAACTTTCAGTGAATGAAGCCGTTGGTGGAGGATTACTCACATCACCACCACAGCTGTCAAATTTAAAGCTGGAAATATGTGTGCCCCATTGACCACTGGACTTACCGTACTCATTAGTAAACCAGAAGGTACAGCCGTCAACTGGATCCAGCGCAAGGTGAGAATAATCACCAAAACGGTTACTGGAAATTCCGGAAGTTCCGTTTACCAAAATGGTTTCTGGTTGCCCCATACTTCCAGAGGCATCGGTGGCCAGACGACCGGTATATCGAAGGCTTGGATAATCAGAGCTGCTGCCCCAACTGTAAGCTAAAGCGATGTTGCCATCTTTATCCATAGCGATGGAACCCATCCAGCGGTTTTTGCTATCGGGTGCGTAGGTTCCTTCTTGATGCAAGGCCCAGTTACCTGAGTTACCACCACTGCGACGAAGTTCGAACCAGCGAATACCACCGCGATCATTACCATTAACATCCGTAACAAAGTTACCGACGATCGTTTCATAACTTCCGAAGTTACGATATTGAGCACGGAACATTACCACTTCACGCAATGGGTCCAAATTAGAAGAAGAACCCGCTTGTGGGAAACAGGAAAATGAGGTTAAACCACACAGTGAAGAATCAAACTCAGCCACCGCAATATCCGCCACTTTGCTGAAACTCGAATTGCTGGTGTTATTGAAATCGGCATTAAACTGCCAAAGCTCAACATAATCTTGAGCAGGATTATTGCTACTAGAATTATGAACTTCGTCGTCCCGATGTCGTAAGAAGTAACCTGGCGTACCCGCTACCGGTGCATTTGCGCCATCGAAATCCGCAGGTGTCATCATTTGGAAACCAAAGCCGCTCAAGTTTGATGTCGTCAATCGAACAAAATTCGCAGAATTACCCGCCAACATCGCCGAACGATTTAATGCGTACATAGTAGGTGAGCTTTCGTTTGTGCCTACGTAGTATGCATCATGCCATACACCGTACTTAGGATAATCTGGAAAAGTCGGAGATTGGAACGCGTAGTTATACCAGCCGCCGGATACCGGATCAGATGTTTTGGAAACGTACACGCAAAGGTAATTACCACTGGATGAAAACTCTGAAAGTAACCAGCGTTGTGCCATTTCATCAAACAGAACGATGGGATCACCTTTACCACTCGCACAATTGCCACTGCCCAAATTATCCATTGCAGTAGGACCGGCTACTTTATTGCCCGTATTTTTATCGTAAATAGAAAAAATAGAACCGCCAGAACCGTTTATCGATTGTATGTAATAGTTCAAACCAACATCACCCGTAGGATCTGGAGGGTTCACACCGGTAAAACCTTCACCATCGAAATTTTGCTCAACAACGCGATTGTTCGTAGTGGCTTTCGACATTACATCCATTTGTTTGGAAACCAAAGGATCGTTTTTATCGAGTACTGCATTTTTGGGTTGCCCAGGTTGGACATAGTTAGGGTTAAATCGTCGACGTGGCATGTCTTTAACATCCATGCCTGGTACCCAATCGTTTACCGTAGGTAGACTGCGTAAATCACCATCGAATTTTTTCGGCGCAATTTTTTGCGAGGCCCAAAGTTGATGGTCGGAAGATTTAGCCAACACGCTGGATGTAATACCTGCGGTAGCCAACAAACAAGAAACAGCAGTCACTTTTTTAAGCGACCACTTGATTGTATTTGTTTTCATATGTTTACCCGTAAATTGTAGTTATTAGAAATTGGGGAAAACGTAATACTTTTGCATCACCCTATCTGTGGTGTGCAACATCGTTCTATTAATACTGCCTTTATCGAACCTTCAAATCAGCAACTCACCGTCGTCACTTTTTTCCGGCTATGTGCCGAACCACTTCCGAAGTTTTTTGATTATTTAATAGCTACCCCGCATGTCGGTATACTACAGAGCGGCTTGAGATATACAGGTAATATTACCAATCTGGATAAACTAACGGTGACTTTCGTATTGAAAATAAGAAGTAACTTCAGCTTTACTAAAAATTATTCTAAAAGTTGTATAACAGTAAATAGGATCTAAAAAAATAAAAAGGCGCGTTTTTCGCGCCTTTTTATTTTAGTCATTCGATATTAAATCATTTATTATTTGTACGTCGGTCTTCTCGTTCAACTATTGGATCGCCAGGCATCCATTTTTTCACAATGGGCAGTTGTCTGATATCAACATCACGGCTAACTGGCTTAACGGATGTCACTAATTCGGGTGGTTTAACCACTTCAATAGCAATACTTCCTTTAATTGAATTAAGCAAAACTTGTGAAGTTTTCTCGCCCTGCAATAATTGAAACGGCTTTTTGTTTACTGATTCTCCCTGACTAAAGAGCTGTCCACCTGTGTCGGCAGTTAAAGTCAGATCCATATCTTCGAACACTTCAGCCTTTATTTTTCCGCTGTGTGTTTTAACAATGGCATTGCCAGCCGATTTAAAACCACGAAGCTTTACCGTTACATTCCCACTTTGCGACTCCGCATGCAATAACCCTGTCGTCGCCAATTTAATATCGCCTGAATTACTGAAAGCAGAAACAACACTCGCCGTTTTATCAATCTTAATTAATCCAAAGTCGGTTTCAGCATAGATCTTGACATCGTCCGGGAATAATATGGCCATATCCACTCGCGCTTTTAATTGCCCGTTTTTACCAACAATGCTTTCCGGGTATTCCACTTCAATAATCAATTCTTGTGCGGTCGTGCGAGTTTTAAACTGCGGTTTGGCTTTAAACTCACCAATGTTTTGAATGGTGGCATGAAATATTACTTTTTCTTCGCTGTGATTACGTGAACGAATGCTGCCATATCGATTTATCAGAATGACTTGGCGACCTTTAGGAATAACGCCACTCCAATCGTAACTGGTAATTTTCACTGGTGTTTCTTTTTTGAGCTCTTGAGTTGTCGGCTCATTTGCCGAAATAGAGAAAGGTATAAAAGTTAAAATGAATATCGCAATGACCGATTGTCTAATAGGCATAAAAAAACTCCTCTTATTCTTTTGTCGTTGAGGTAGTGGGATCAGCAAATTATCACTAAACACCAACAAACGGAAACTGCTCTGGCAATAATACCGAGAATTGACTAAATATCACTCAGCAATAAGCGCTGGATCTGTCTCGTTATTTGCTTTAGTCTTCTTGCTTTATCCGAAAACTACAGCATTAAACTGACCATGAAACCAAGACTGCTTCTCTGTTTGCTCGCATTTACGAGCTCGCTTAGCCTACACGCTACGATTGTTGAGTTTCAAACCACTCAAGGTAACTTTCGTATTAACTTGTTTGATCAAGATACGCCGGAAACTGTGGCTAACTTTCTCGAATATGTGCATAACGGCGCATACAATAACTCGGTCATTCACCGCTCGGTGCCCGGCTTTGTAATTCAAGGGGGTGGTCTTTACCTTGAAAATGACGAGCTCCCCCTTGCTAATATAGTGACCAACCCAGCGGTAAAAAATGAACCTGTTTTCTCCAACGTGCGAGGCACAATTGCCATGGCAAAAATCAGTGGTGATGCAAACAGTGCCACCAGCCAATGGTATATCAACCTGGAAGATAACAGCGAGAGCCTTGATCCTCAAAACGGTGGTTTTACAGTATTTGGTCAAATTATCGAAGATGGTATGTCGAGTGTTGATACGATAGCTGCGCTTGATGTGTTTAACTTTGGTGGTACCGTAAGCGAAATTCCTCTTGATAACTATACGGATGACGACAAAACCAATGAAGTACCCGTAGTTAAAGAAAACCTGGTATTAATCACCAGAGTTGAAATTATAGATGAAGCGGTTGATACAGCAGCCAATCTAAACCCAACGCCCAATACATTAATCAACCAAGATAGCTCGAGTGGCTCACTGTGGCTTTTACTGCCTATACTCGGTTTATTCGGACTGCGCCGAAAAGTCAAAAATTAATTCAGCTTGATGCAGAAGAGGAGTCATCCTCTTCTGCATTTTTCTTTTGCCGCTTTTTCACAATTGTCAACGTTTTTTCCAAAGCCCCTTTTGCTTTTGCAGAAAGCTCTCCATCTTTATATTCCTTAACAATAATATCTTCGACCTGCTCAATTAAAGTGTCTACCGTATGTACACGTGTTCTGCGCCCATCATGTTGATTAAATAAGTTTATACGCCGCTCGGTGCGGCGTCCAAACGCCAGCAGTTTTTCGAAATGCTTTTGCTTCGCAGGATCTTTTTCAAATACATCCATGAATGTCAATAAAATGGATAATGGGCTGAGCAAAATATCGCGCAGTGCATCGATTGCCAGCTTTAACTGAAAGATACCCAATCGCTTTAACTTTTTCACAACGCCTTGACTTCTCACTTGAGGTAACGGATTACCAGGCTTGTCTTCTACATTGAACTTCATAACCGTTAAAAACAATACACGATAAATTTGAGTTAGTTTAACCGTCGCTATAAGAAATTTCACTACTCAAACGATAATGTTCGCTATCAATGTTATGGCGACGAATAATCTTGTGAAAATCCGATCGGTTTCGCTGAGCTAACGCGGCGGCATCGGAAATATTGCCTCCAGTAATTTTAAGCAGATGTTTCACGTAATTTTTTTCAAACTCTTGCTTAGCTTCAGTTAACGGGGTGATGCTTTGCTGCTCACTTGGTAAACTTGAACGAACTAACGATTCAGTGATCATTCTCGTAGGACTCAAAGCCACCACTTTTTCCACCAGGTTTTGTAACTGTCGAATATTACCAGGCCAATGATATTGGGTAACAAGCTTCATTGCTTCTTTCGCGAACCGTTTAGGTTCATGATTGTTTTTTTCGGCGTTTTGCATTAAAAAGTGGTTCACTAATAGGGGAATATCCTCACGTCGTTCTCTCAGTGGCGGCATTTCCAAGCTCACCACATTCAATCGATAATAAAGGTCTTCTCTGAACTCGCCAGCGCTTATAGCGTTTTCAAGTTGCCGATGAGTCGCTGCGATTATGCGAACATCAATATCCCGAGATTCAGTGGCACCGAGTTGTCGAATTGTCCCTTCTTGCAATACTCTGAGCAACTTAACTTGTAAAGCCAACGGCATGTCACCAATTTCATCCAAAAATAATGTTCCAGAATCGGCGGAAAGAAAAAGCCCTTTAAAATCATGATTGGCTCCAGTAAATGCGCCCTTTTTAAAACCAAACAATTCGGATTCCAGTAAGTCGGGTGGTATCGCTCCGCAATTAATGGGTACAAAAGCATTTTTACTGCGTTCACTCGCATTGTGAATGGCCTGAGCCATAAGCTCCTTCCCGGTACCGCTTTCACCTAATATCAATACACTCACATTACTTTTAGCGACCATTTTTGCTCGCTCTAACAATTCGTACATCGCCGCACTACGCGTTAAAATAGGTTCCGCCCAATTCAAGCTTTCTACATGTGCAATATTGCTTAATTCACACGCTCTTTCTAATGTTGCGAACAACTCTTGTTTATTAATGGGCTTCGTTAAGAAGGCAAATACACCTTGCTGTGCAGCGAGTACCGCATCCGGAATGGAACCATGAGCAGTTAATATAATCACAGGTAAAGTTGGACGAAGACGATGAATCTTTTGTAATAACTCCAATCCATCCATTCCATCCATTTTTAAATCCGAAATGACCGCTTGAGGAGACAATTGCTCAAGCAATTCAATGGCCCGTTTTCCAGACTCTGCACAATGTGCTCGATAACCTTGAGCTTCTAATCGCATTGCAATAAGCTGAAGTAGATCTTTATCATCATCGACCACTAAAACAGATGGTGTTTTACTCTTAATTCGTTCAGACATTATTGAGCTCTCGAATCTAATGCGTGTTCAATTCTGGTTAATGCTTCAATTGAGCGATTCAGCTCATCTATTATTTTCTGTTGATGAAAGCTTACTCGTTCCATTGCTCGGAGCTGATCCTCCACCAAATGCAGAAGTGCCAAGTAGCTTTTTGGCCAAACCGGGTTGGCTTTCATCAATTGAATCTCATTTTTTAATACCCCGGGTGTTTTGCTTGGTTCGCAAGTCGATAAAATAAATCGTTCTAATTGAATGGCGTTATTCAGCGTGCTTTTATACTTTACTAACAGTTGGTGACGTATTTCCAACGTTTGAGAGCACATAAATTGACGATGCGTCAATAAACGTTCCAAACTTGGAGGATGCTCCTCCATTATCGGACTTAAAGACGCCGGCCTTTCTTTTGGCTCGTTGTTTCGATGCCCCCCACAAGCTTGCAATATCAAAAAACTCAGGACCATACTAAAAATCTTCATTTTGCTCCCCGAACATCGTTAAACTCGATATTAAATCGTGTCCCCTTATTAACGTGGGAAAGGACTGAAATATTCCCATTTAACGATGCAACACTCTGCTTCACAATCGCTAATCCAATTCCGCTGCCTTTAATCGCGCCATTGCGCTTTATCCTTCCCTGATAAAATGGCTCAAAAATACTGCCTATATCGTTTGACTCAATTCCGAAACCATTATCTTCAATAAACAATAACCAGCCATTATCGATGGACTCCCAACCAACCTCTATTGTGACTTCTTCTCGCGAATAATGAATGGCATTAGTTAACAAGTTTTTTAAAACCATCGATAAACGTGACGGATCACTCATTACTTGCAACGGAGACTTACACAATATCCAGTGAACTTTCTTAGTATCCAGAGAAAATTCGTCAATAATTTGACTCACAAAGGTACGAACTTCAACCCTTTGTAAAAGTAAAGGGGGTTTTACAAGCAATGTATTAAAACTTAACATTTGCTGGATCAACTCGTTTAAATTATCCGCATTGGTTTGCAAAATAGTTAATACACGTTGTTGTTGTGGGTTCACTTTGCCTGGCACTTGATCCAGCAGCAACGAACAAGCTTCCATAATGGCAGCCAAAGGCGTTTTAAGTTCATGCGTCACATGCTGTAAAAACACCTTTTTTTGCTCTTCTCCACTGCTCAATTTTTTTCGCATCCATTCCAACCGCTTTCCCAAAAGCGTTAAATCTGCAGGACCTTCTATTTTGATCGGCTTTTCCCATAAACCTCGTCCGAGCTGATTGATCGCTAAACTCAAAGAACTCAATGGTGCAGTAATGGTTCGTATACTTATCAAGATTAAAATAGCAGAAAGAGGAATGACCAGTCCTCCGAGCGACAATAGCAGGAGCTCGGCATCTTTCAATTGTTGCTTGCTTTGACTTAAACCAGTCTCTATGGTTTTGTCGATCGACAAATTAATTTGTTCAAAGAGTGAATAACTTTCATTCAAGTGTTGTTCAATGGTCTGATCGTTTTGCACCGCTTTCCGAATCTCAGCAATATTTTGATTGATGCGGCCGAATAAAATCGAGACTTGACTTAACGAGGTAACATCGAATACAGCATTGAGCAATAACCGACTTTGTTGATCTTTAAATTGGGATATTCGCCGGTCAAAAAGCTTGATTAACTCATTGTCTTTTAA
Source organism: Pleionea sp. WD8-19 (assembly GCF_055326765.1). Lineage (NCBI taxonomy): Bacteria > Pseudomonadati > Pseudomonadota > Gammaproteobacteria > Oceanospirillales > Pleioneaceae > Pleionea > Pleionea sp. WD8-19. The sequence continues at coordinate 12,270 of NZ_JBUZOU010000013.1, forward strand.
TATTTGAATTTGTCGGGCCACTCGTTCCAGACCACTCAAACTTTGACGTAATACCAAACTGTTTTGATTTAAAGCCAACGCTTGTTGCGCTGTTTGATACTGGTGACGACTTTGTTTATTCATCGTCCATATCGCGAATACAACCGATATCAATAATGGCAACAAAGAAAGGGCGAACGAAATCATCCATCGTTGCAAAATAGACAACCGTTTGAACTTGCTTTTATTCATAGCCCCCTCTTAATTTAAATGGCGTTTTAGCCAGTGAATGTTTCCATTTGGCAACACCCTATCACACTGAATTCAATAGTTTTTTTAATAAACAAACAAAAGGCGTTGCTAATTTGCAACACTTTTTAAGTTTGAGAATGAGTATTTTCGTAGTTCTCACTAAAACGTGCGTTGACCTACGTCTAACTATTTGATTTAAATCAAATTTAATAACTTGGCACGAAAAGTGTCTTTATTATCGTGAACCACTTAATACAACCAATCTTAAATCCTAAGGAGAAAGACATGAAAAAACTAGTGATCAGTACATTGTTCTTAACGGCTGCAGTAGGTATATCCGCAGGAGATAAAGTTGCAAAGCTGGATGAAAAAAAGCAAACAATAGACTTTGCTCAAGCCGATAAAAATACCGATGGATTTATTAGCGCCGACGAAGCCATCGAATTCCCAACATTAAAGTCCAACTTTGCAAAAATTGACACGGACAGGAATTCTAAAATAGACAAAAACGAACTTCAGGCATTTTTAAAAGAAGCTCAATAATCGAAAACCGAATAGGGAGGCAAAGCTCGTCTCCCATTCTTTAAAGTCATTCTGTTTTGGGTAATTCAGTGATGCACCAAGCCAATTTAACCAGTCAATACAATTGTCACGTTCAGGTACATATTAAAGGCCATTTGGCTATTGTCATTGGCGTCGTTGAAAATGAGCAGCAAAAAGACCAAATTATAGAATCCATTTTACGATTAAACGGCATTTGCTCAATTAAAAACTATTTATGTGTCATCACACGTTTCAACTCTTTGTCTGTCGTTTCGATAAAAAATAGAGCCTTCGATGCCTCTAAAGATGTGCTGGTAACGGTGACACAATTTATGCATCCAGAGGACGAACACGGACACGTTGTATTTCACGATTCACTGGGAAATGCTGCGGACTATTTCGAACAGACACACAATTAATCAAGAAACGATAAGCAATAGGAGCAGTTAGATGTATAAACACACTTTAATCCTTATAACAACATTTAGCATTTTGACCGGTTGTTCTTCGCTAACCACTCACGAATCAGCAAGCGAATTGTCAGCACCAATTGCAAACGACACGCCTTCCAACCCGGAAGTCATTGTTGAAATGCCAAAAGAAAATATCCACTTTGAATTTGATTCCTACGCCATCGATCAACAACAACGTCAAGTACTGCAACAGTGGGCTGATTATTTCAATGCCATCAACGCAAAACAGGTAGCACTACACGCTCATACCGATAAAGTTGGTAGTGAAACCTACAACTTTGAACTCTCAAAAAAGCGGGCTCAATCGGTGCTAACCACTTTGAAAAATTACCTGTCAACAAATACCGATATTCAACTGCACGCTTACGGTGAGACGCGCCCACTAAACAATAATGAAAATGAGATACAAAGACGCTTGAATCGCCGCGTCGAAATCGAATTAAAAACAGCTGAGCCAATTGAGGAGGTTTCGAGCCTTATCGATTCATCAATACCAACAGATAACTCAAGCGCACCCAAACGATAGGATGTCAAACCGCCTCGTACGCGGCCTCTTATCAAATGACTCAAGGATGAGTCGACCTTCAAATATTTCAAAGCCTTATTGAACCATCGATTAAATGCTCAAACAAATGCCGTGTTTCTACTATTTGCTAAAACGATGATATAGTCATCGTACCAGTGAGATAAAGAGAGCGAACATGATTGAGCTACCCAAGAATCAAGAGACGCATACCGTGTTCAACCAGCCTACACCTTTGGAAAACTACAATGCATTTACCAGCAACTTAGTGCTGCAACATTATGTTGTCCGTTTTAACGGAGAGTGGGGACACTCACATTTGATGAATTACGGAAACCAGGTAGGACACGAATTGCTTACTGCCGGATTCGATGCCAATCATTTTAAGCCAGAGTTTGATACGCACGATCGATTTGGTTATCGCATTGATCAGGTCAATTATCATCCGAGTTACCATCAATTGCTGAAAGCCGCTATCGAAGCCCGTCATCACAATTTACCTTGGGTAGAATCACAAAAAGGCGCGCATGTGGTTCGTGCCGGTATCGAGTACTTACACACACAAGCGGATCCGGGCAGTGGGTGTCCGTTAACCATGACATTTGCTTCTGTTCCGGCATTGAAACATCAACCCGACGTTGCTGCAGAATGGTTACCGAAAATACTCAGCAACGAATATGATCACCGAAACATTCCTTACTTTGAGAAAAATGGCTTGACTATTGGCATGGCGATGACTGAAAAACAGGGAGGTTCCGATGTTCGCGCCAATACTACGCGAGCCACCCCTGTCGGCGTCGGTGGTCCCGGAAAAGAATACGCAATAACGGGGCATAAATGGTTTTGTTCCGCCCCCATGTGCGATGCGTTTCTGGTGTTAGCTTATACCGACGGTGGTTTATCTTGCTTTTTGTTACCTCGCTGGCGACCCGACGGCACTAAAAATGCCATGTACATTCAGCGCATTAAAAACAAAATGGGGAATGTGTCTAATGCTTCATCCGAAGTGGAGTATCGCGATGCTTTCGCCTGGATGATTGGAGAAGAAGGCCGCGGTGTTCGCACCATTTTAGAAATGGTGGCCATGACTCGTTTTGATTGCATGATTGGCTCGTCATCTCTGATGGGGTTGGCTACCGCACAGGCGATTCACCATACCGGTGGTCGAGAAGTGTTCGGCAAAAACTTACATCAGCAACCGCTAATGCAAAATGTGTTGGCGGATTTGGCTCTGGAGTCGGAAGCCGCAATAGCAATCAGTATGCGACTTGCCAACTCGCTCGATAATTTTGAAAGCGACTCTGAAAAACTTCTGTTTCGATTAGGTACCGCAATCGGAAAATACTGGGTTTGCAAACGCACCGCAGCACATACCGTAGAAGCGATGGAATGCATCGGTGGCGTGGCCGTCGTAGAAGACAACGTACTGCCACGTTTATATCGTGAAGCACCCGTCAATGCGATTTGGGAAGGTTCGGGTAACGTGCAATGCTTAGATGTCGCCCGCGCCATGACCAAAGAACCGCAAGTCGTCGACGCCTTTTTACAAGAATTGAATCAGTCAAAAGGAGAGTACTCCATTTACGATCAGCAACTCAAACAACTGACACAAGTTCTTGCATCAGGCAACTTACCAGAATCACAATTACGACGATTGGTTGAAAATATGGCATTGCTCTGGCAGGCATCTACTTTGATTCAACATTCAACGAGTGAAATCGCCGATGCGTTTATTGACAGTCGACTAGCCGACCGACATTTGATGTTTGGTTCGCTTGGTGAGCGTATGAAGCTGGACTTTATAATTCAACGGAGTGGTCCGAATATTTGAAGAATGCTGTGATCAGGGATCTGCATTTTATTGCAGCCCCTGACATGAACATGATGATTTAGAAATTTGTACCTAGTGACAACATAATTAAATCAGAGTCATAACTGGTATTTGCAAAAAGAGGATCATCTGCTTCAGGAAATACCATGTAATTTAACTCAAGTGTAAACCCTTCGACTTTCATGCCTGCTCCTGCTCCATACGAAAGCCCCATTGAACTTTTGGTTTCATCTTCGTAACCACCCGAAGTATATGTAAATCGAGAAGACGCGAATCCAATGCGTCCTTTCGCATAAAACTCACCTGATGATTGTGCCGTGAAATAAGCACCAAGAGCACTGAATTCTGTTTCTACTTTTTGCCCCATGTAGTTAGACATTATTTCATCCCTGTCTCCATTGGTAGAAAACGACATGAAAAGTTCACTCGCAAAGTTCTCGGTGAATTTATAACCAAAAGCTATCCCCATTGATAAATAGGAAAATTCTTGAGACCCTTGGTTCAAGCTGGTATTGGTTTGTCCGGTATGAAGCTCTCCGTACCATTTAGGTTGAAATAGAGTGCTTTCTTCTGCAAACGCTAAAGATGATAATAAAGCGGAAATGGCTAAAACCGACTTAATTGCTTTCATAATGATCCCCTAATAAAATTAATTTCATGTTTACACCTAAAAATAAAGGCGAGCAATCCTATCAAAATTTAGATAACAAATTAAGCAATTTAGATACTTGTATTTTACTCTTTTTACGCTGGTAAATATGACACAAACTGGCGCTTCTTTTATCGCGTCTCTTTGAAGTTCAGATCAAATTGATATAATCGCGCCTTTTTTAAAAAACACATTTTGGAACTAATACTCCTGGGAAACAGCATGAAAAAAACACTCATCATTTTTGCAACTCTACTACTTTCCGCGTGCGCAACAAGTTATGGTCCCTACGGGTTTACAGGTGGTTATAAAGAACGAAAACTAAGTGATAATAGTTATATCGTTTCATTTTTTGGCAATGGCAATACTCATGAGCAAATCGTATGGAATTACTGGATGTATCGTTGTGCAGAGCTCACTGTTTTAAAAGGCTATACTTACTTTGAACTGGCACCTTCTGCTGAACATGCAGAAAAGACTCACTCTATAGAAGAAAAACCTTTTCAGTTCGAAATGTTACCGCATGTGCAGGATGAGCAGCCTGCTTTCACTCCGGCTTACTACTACTATACAACGGTAACAACTTACTCTTCAAAAGCCATCGTTAACATGTTTAACGACCCTGTTCCCGACAGTGCCGGTATGATTTTAGATGCTAAAACGATTCTTGAAACTCTTAAACATTATGTAGTGAGTCGAGGAAAAGACAAAATCGAAAACCGCCAGGATCTGATGCTTAGAAGTGCTATTGAAGCAGCGATTCGATCAAAGCGAATCAAAGACAGTCAGGCTGATGCTTTTCGAGATTTTCTGAAAACCAAAATTTAAGTGATCAATCAAAGAAGCCCTTTTGAACGGGCCTCTCTGAATTTACATATCTTTAACTTGAAGCTCATCGATTTCTACTATTATGCACAAATACTAACGCGAGCAATTTTCTTTTTACCCGCTTGTATCACATATTCACCAGCAGGTAACATCAATGAAGGCTCCACGACTTTCCAGTCCACTTTTACACGTCCATTTTTCAACATGTCTTTCGCCTGTGCGGAATTTGTCGCAAGGTTTGATTGATTCAAAATACGTCCGATGGGTAATGAATCCACGCCATCAAGTGCAATTGAAACCTCGGGACAGTCTTCAGGAATTTCGCCATCTTTTACGATATTGCCAGCGCCTTTGTGCGCACTGGCAGCCGCTTCTTCACCATGAAAACGCGCGACGATTTCCTTTGCGAATTCAATTTTCACATCGCGAGGGTTGGCGCCGTTTTCAACGTCGGTTTTTAATTGCTCTATTTCAGAGAACGGTCGGAACGATAACAACTCAAAATAACGCCACATGAGCGAGTCGGGTATGGAAACCAACTTCTGGAACATGGCACCGGGAGCGTCTGTAATTCCAATATAATTACCCAAAGACTTCGACATTTTTTGAACGCCGTCTAAACCTTCTAGCAGTGGCATGGTGATCACAACTTGTGGTTTCTGGCCGTGATCTTTTTGCAGCTCGCGTCCCATTAACAGGTTGAATTTTTGATCGGTTCCACCCAGCTCTACATCACATTCTAATGCGACAGAATCATACCCTTGCACTAACGGATACATAAATTCATGGATGGCAATTGATTGGCCGTTAGCGTAACGCTTTTTGAAATCGTCACGCTCCAACATACGCGCCACCGTTTGATGCGAAGCCAGCTTTAACATGCCCGCCGCACCAAGTTTTTCACACCATTCCGAGTTAAAAGCGATGGTTGTTTTTTGCGGGTCGAGAATTTTAAAAATTTGGTCTTTGTACGTTTTGGCGTTCTCTTCAATTTGCTCACGAGTGAGAGGGGGTCTTGTCGCGCTTTTTCCAGTAGGGTCACCTATCATGCCGGTAAAGTCACCTATCAGAAACACGACCTGATGCCCCATTTGTTGAAATTGGCGCATTTTGTTAATGAGTACAGTGTGCCCTAAATGAAGATCGGGTGCGGTCGGATCGAAACCGGCTTTAATTTTTAACGGCCGGTCGAGTTTCAACAGCTCTTCCAGCTCGTGCTCTACCAAAATTTCATCGGTTCCACGTTTTAATTCCGCCACCGCTTCGCTGTGGCTCAGTGGTTGACCAGTTTCACTCATTGTATTCTCCACACACTTCACTTTCTGCTGAAAAAAACACCAGCAACAAGTTGAAATCTTTAGTATTTACCGAGGTCCAAGTTATCCATTATCGACCAATTTAGGTTACACTTAGCAATAACTTGCCTCGAAGGGCTAACAAAAGCCGCTATTTTAACGGCAAGTAAGGCAAAGTTGTATTCCCAAAAGGCTGTAACACCAAAAACCATGATTAGACAGGACTATAAACCCGCCAAACAGCAGCGGTATCAACAAATAGCGCAGCTTATCCACCATTTGAAATTACGATGGGGGGAAATGCTGGCAGTCGCACTCGGTGTCACACTTTTGGCATTTGCGTTGTCAACGGGAGATGATACCGAGCTTGAAACCACTGCTACAGCCCACCGTGGCGAAATCATTTTAGGTGAAGTCACAAATGACGAAGCGATAACCTCCAAGCCTCAAGTGTTCGATCCGGATAGCACTCGTTATAGATTACCACTGGAATGGGAAAGCGAAGCGACAACACTGGAATCAGAATTGCCACCTCCTTCTATCTCCGAGTCTTCGATTAATCGTGAAATGACCATCAAATCAGGCGATACCCTCTCTTCAATATTTAAAAAACAGGGGTTCAGCGCCCGCGATGTGTTTCAAGTCACTCAGGATAAAACCGCAGCTGAAATCCTTCGCAATATTCGGCCAGGCAAACAACTGATATTTAAAGTCGATGAACAGCAACGTCTTATTGGCCTGCATTACGAAATTGCCGTAAATCAGACGCTTCAAGTTAAAAAGTTAGGAGATAAGTTTCAAGCGGAAGTGTTCGAACGCCCCATTGAAGTTCGACAAGCTTTTGCGTCGGGCACTATTCAGGACTCCTTGTTTAATGCAGGAAAAGCCGCTGGTCTTACCGACAACTTGATCGTTAAACTGGCCAATATTTTCGGGTGGGATATCGACTTTGTACTCGATGTACGCGAAAACGACAGTTTTGCCCTGATTTTTGAAGAAAAATACTTAGATGGTGACTTTATTGGTCATGGTGAAATTCTTGCGGCACAGTTTATTAATCAGGGAGAAGTGTTTGAGGCCGTACGATACAGCGATATCAATGGAAACGAGAATTTTTATACTCCCAAAGGCGACAGCATGCGGAAAGCCTTTTTACGCGCGCCATTAAATTTTATGTACATCAGCTCTAACTTTAATCCGCGCCGATTTCACCCTATTTTAAAGCGCTATAAAGCGCACCGAGGCATCGACTATCGCGCACCGACCGGCACACCTGTGTTCGCGGCGGGTGATGGTAAAGTAATTGCCTCTTCCTACAACAAATACAATGGCAAATACGTTTATATTCAACACGGCAATAATATCGTTACGAAATACCTGCACCTTTCGCGCCGCGCCACCAGCTACGGCAAACGGGTGAAGCAAGGCCAAGTCATTGGCTATGTCGGCTCCACAGGCATGTCTGAAGCACCGCATTTACATTACGAATTTTTGGTCGGCGGCGTGCATCGCAATCCACGCACCGTGAAGTTACCGCAAGCGCAACCGATAAATACAAACGAACGCGAGCGATTTATGCAGCAGACCTCACCCTTGCTGGCCAGCTTGCAGGCTCGTCAAAAGTTCTCAACCTTTACTGTAGGTGGGCATTAATGAGCGAACTTTATATCGGATTGATCTCCGGTACCTCTGCTGATGGTATTGATGCCGTTGTGATGGACTTTTCCGAAGCAAAACCAAGCGTATTGGCCGAGCAGACGTTCCCCTATGATGTAACTGTACGTGACGAAATTTTAAGTCTGTCACAGCCGCTTCAGGATAACGGTGCTCATCGCATCGATCGACTCGGCCATCTTGACCACCGCATTGGGCAGCTTTTCGCAGAAGCAGCCGATGCCATATGCCGGGCAGCCAAAATTACTTATCAAGACATACGCGCAATTGGCAGTCACGGTCAGACCATTCGACACCGGCCGCAAACTTCCACGCATTTTTCATTGCAGATTGGCGATCCCAATGTCATTGCGTTTAACACTGGCTGCACAACGGTGGCCGACTTTCGTCGCATGGACATAGCCGCTGGCGGGCAGGGAGCCCCTTTGGTGCCTCTGTTCCATCAGCAACTGTTTCAAAGCAACGACTTCAATCGAGTGATATTAAACCTGGGTGGTATTGCCAATGTCAGTTGGCTGCCTAAAGACAGCTCTCGCGTGATTGGTTTTGATACAGGCCCGGCTAATGCCTTAAGTGATCATTGGATCAAACAACAACGAAACTTGAGTTACGACAAAAACGGTGAATGGGCAGCGAATGGACGTGTAAGTGAAGAGTTATTGAAACACATGATGGCTGATCCCTATTTTACGCTCGCTCCACCCAAAAGTACTGGGCGCGAATATTTCGATGCGCAATGGTTGCAACAAAAATTAAAAGGTGTCGACCCGTTATCTCCTGAGGATGTGCAAGCCACTCTGGTAGAGCTCACGGCTAAATCTATTGCACAACAGTTAAACAAGTTACCGCAAAATTGCGAACAAGTATTCGTTTGTGGTGGCGGAGCACATAACGGCTATTTGCTACAACGGTTACAACACTTTCTCCCAAGTAATATCCCGTTAAAGCCACTCCGTTCGCTCGGCTTTAACAGTGACTTTATTGAAGCCGCCACATTTGCCTGGTTAGCAAAACAGCGACTGGATAGAAACCGCGTCGATTATTCATCGGTAACCGGAGCCCGTACTGCCGTATTACTGGGTGGAATTTATCAGAAATAGTTGGCGGGATAACGTTCTCCCGTCAGCTATCTCTTCAAATATTTACCTGCTATCCAGTCAACTCCCCCTCAACCAATCGATTAACGGACTTCACCTGTTTACGCGTTCGCCAACGTAAACTCACCTTTTCACCAATCATCAACATACTGGGGGTTACTACCAAGGTCAGCAACGTGGCAAAAGTTAATCCACCAGCAACCGCAGTTGCCAATTGTACCCACCAGGCGGTAGAAGGTGCTCCATAAGAAACGGAGCGCGCCATTAGATCAATATTAAGCTGCAATACCATGGGCATTAACCCCAGAATCGTGGTCACAGTGGTTAACAATACCGGCCTTAATCGCTGCGCACCGGTGCGAATAATAGCTTCTTGCACCGCCATCCCTTGTTTACGCAAATGATTGTAGGTATCGATTAGAACAATGTTGTTATTAACAACGATTCCTGCGAGAGAGATAACCCCAATTCCCGACATCACAATGCCAAAGGGTTGTTGCAGTACCAACAGACCGATAAACACACCCGTGGTGGAAAACACAATGGCGGTTAGAATAAGAGAAGCTTGGTAGAGGCTATTGAATTGCGCTACCAATATAATAAAAATGATTGCCGCTGCCACCTTAAACGCCTGCTGTAAAAAGTCTTCCGATTGTTGCTGCTCTTCTTTTTGACCTTTGAATTGGAAGTTAACGCGTGGATCTAAATTAAGCTCTGGCAAACGCGATTGAATCGCCGTTAACTTTTCAACAAAATTAACACCTGGTTCCATCGAGGCCGAAAGTACATTCGCTCTTTGTCCTTCTATACGACGGATCACATCCACTTTTTGCGCCGGCACCCGCTTCACAAAGTTTGACACCGGTATCAGTCCTTTCGCGGTATTAATACGCAATTGATCCAATTGTGCCAAGTTACGCATTTCCAACGGATAACGAATACGAATATCAACTTCTTCATCTGTATCATCTGGGCGATATTCTGCTACTTTAATACCATTGGTAACCAATTGAACCACCGAACCGACAGACGCAACATCGGCACCAAACCGAGCAGCTTGTTCGCGATCAACCTCCAGTCGCCACTCAATCCCCGGCAGCGATCGATCATCGGAAATATCCATAAACCCTCCCTCTGCTTCCATCGCCGCCCGAATTTTATCGATCGAGTCTCCCACCAATTCCGGAAAGCGAGAGCTCACTTGCAACTGAAAAGGCTTTCCGCCGCCACCGGGACCGTTTTGATCTTGTCGAATAGTTACTTTAATGCCAGAGATATCCTGCGTCAGACGATTGATATCCTGATAAATATCACGAGCTGGCCGACGCTTATCCCAGTCTTTAAACGTTAACCGGATCGAGCCAATACGCTCACCATTGCCGCCGACGTTGGTACGAAAAGTTTTTACATCAGCACTCAGTTGAAAGAGCCGGTTTTCAACTTGGCGCACCAGTTGATCTTTTTCATAAACAGAAAGATCACCACGAGCTAAAACCTGAACGGTCGTTCCCATCGGTTCAGTATCCGGGAAAAACTCCACACCTTTGCCATAAATGCTGTATCCGGCAATGGAAGCGACTAACAACATCAAGGCGCCGCAAGCCACTTTTAAAGGGTGCAGAGTAGCCCAGCGCACCAATTTAATATAACGTCCGGTAAACCCAGTTACCTTATCCAAATCGCCGTTTTCCGCTTCAAGCATATTAGCGCGCGTTTTCTCACTGACGTATCGCGATTTACCAAAAACGCCCCCCAGAGTAGGCACAAATATCAACGCCATAAATAAGGATGCGCCCAACACGGCTATCAATGTCATCGGCAAATATTTCATAAACTCGCCCATGATATCTGGCCAAAACAACAGCGGTGCAAACGCAGCTAAAGTGGTTAAGGTGGAAGCAATAATTGGCCAGGCCATGCGTTTAGCCGCTTCGCTGTAAGCCTGTTTTTTATCGTCACCTTCACTCATACGGCGGTCAGCAAACTCCGTAATAACGATTGCACCATCGACCAGCATGCCAACAGCCATGATAAGGGCAAATAACACAACGTTGTTCAACGTCACACCAATGAGTGCCAACCCCATAATACCGGCCAAAAAGGCTCCTGGAATTGCAATGCCAACCAAACCGGCGCTGCGTAAACCCAAAGCCGCAACCACAACGATAGTGACTAAAAGAATGGCGCTGAGTACGTTATTACCCAATTCCGACAACATATCTTTTACCCACACTGAAGAGTCTCCAGTGAAAGTCACTTTAATATTGAGTGGCAATGCCTGATGCAACTGCTCTACTTTGGCGCGTACCTTCTCCACCGTTTCGATGGTGTTTTCGCCAGGGCGTTTGATCACCTGCAAACTGATCGCAGGTTCACCGTTGAGTCGGGCAAATGAAGTCGCATCTTTGTAAGTACGACGAACACTGGCGAGATCGCCAAATGTAATGACTTTGTCGTCCACCACTTTCACAGGAACCGTCATCATGTCGGACAAATCTTGAATCACTCCGGGTACCTTTACCGCAAAACGACCGGCTCCAGTATCGAGCGTACCCGCAGCCACCAACCGATTATTATTACTGACTAACGTAAACAGCTCGTTAGGAGATATCTGATAGCTTTCCATGAGTTGCGGGTCAACCACGACTTCCAGAAGATCTTCACGAACACCGCTCACTTTGACTTCGAGCACTTCGCTGAAACTTTCCAACTCATCGCGAATTTGTCGCGCTACCGTCGCCAGCGCATACTCCGGAGCTTCACCCGACAACATGATCGTAATTGCGGGTTCTTCTTCCGCCATGGTCACTTCATGAATGGTTGGTTCTTCCGTTTCCGAAGGCAGTTTCGCTTTCGCAAGCGTCACGCTGTCTCGTACATCGGCGAGCGCCGTTTCCGCATCAATTTCAGGATAAAACTCCATGGTCACCGAGGCATGACCTTCCGAGGCGTTAGAGGTCATGCGTTTGATACCTTCAATGGCGCGCAGCTCTTTTTCCATCGGACGCAAAAGCATCCGTTCGGCATCTTCCGGAGCAATGCCTTCGTGTACGATCGAGACATAAATAAAAGGGATCGGAACGTCCGGATTATTCTCTTTGGGGATCGTATTTAACTGATACCAGCCAGCCCCCAGAATCAGGGCAAAAATCAATAACACTGCACGCGAACGATCCAGAGCACCACTAATCATGCTTTTCATAGGTCAACTCCTTTTGAATTAATGCAAGCGAACAACGGTATTGGAAGATTTGGGCTCCTCGCCAGCAATGCGCTGTTCAGACTGACCAACCAAGTTGACATCCACTTTATCGCCATCGCGTACAAATCCTTGCCCTACGGTTATCAATTGCACATCGTTCTCTAAGCCTGCTACCCAGACTCCATCACTTTCAGTTTTAATCACCTGAACAGGTAAAAAGCGCACTTTGCTTTCTTCGGTAACCAGCTTCACACCGAGGTTTCCACTATCACTTAGAGACAGAAGTGCCGGTGAGATCTTATGCGCCATTGCTTCCGTTGCAATCAAGGAGACAGAACTGCTGATACCTACCGGTATCACGCCATTCGGATTATCAATCGCTAGCTCAACCCGAAAGGTATGGGTCGCATCATTTGATTCTTTTGATAAATATCGGACTTTACCGCTGTACTCTTTACCGGTTATCAATTGGGCTTTTCCAGTTTGCCCAAGGCGTACTTTCGCCATTTCCAACTCTGGGACATCAACGCGCACAACAATTGGGTCCAAATCGAGTACGACACCAATTCGCTGGCCGACCGATACATAATCACCCAACTCCACATTGCGCTCATTAAAAACACCAGCGAATGGTGCTTTTATTTCAGTAAATTGCAAATCGAGACGTTGTCGTTCAACGTCAACCTTTGCAGACTCTAACAACTGCCGGGCTTCCGCTAACTTGGCTTGTGCATTAAAGCCGCGATCATTAAGCTTCTGTGCACCTTGATACTCCAGCTCTCTTTGCTCTAAAAGTGCTTCCGTCTGCCGTAGTTTTAGCTCACGCTCCTGCTTTGCCAATCGAACCAGTATTTGTCCCTGGGCGACAACTTGTCCCCGCTCCACCAGAATTTCCGCAATTCGACCGGAAGTTTCCGCGGTTAACGTGGCCTTTCGAGCAGCTTCGGTTTTACCGTGCAATTCGACTTCTTCACTCACATTCGAAGCGCGCCGTTGCTCCACTCTTACTAAGGTCAACTTTTCCTTAGTTAAGGTATCCTGTACTTCAGTCGATACTTGTGCGTCTTTTCCGGATACGACACCACTCAACATCCAAAGCATCAACAATGTGACGATCAATAACGCCAAGATCCAAGGCTTTCGGTATAAAGTAGATGAAACAGACATATTGCCCCCAAATGCAATCAAGATGGATACTTCTTAAGGAAAAGTTTAATTTTTAGATGCAAATGAAGTGCGTCCGAAATGTTACACGGTGTAAATTTAATGTCTGAAATTCAGAAAGTTAATGCACAATACTCGCGTTTATCTCAGGTATTTATAAAAAAAAGGCGTTCGATGCAAAACTTGAGGGTTTACATCGAAAAAGAAGAGCCGCAACCACAAGTTGCTGTGGCATTTGGGTTATTTACAACGAAACGCGCACCTTCCAATCCATCGATATAATCTACGGTCGAGCCAGCCAGGTATTGAATGCTTAACGGATCCACTAACAAAATAACACCGTCTTTTTCAATGCGGGTATCGTCCGGTGTGCTGTTTTCATCAAACTTAAAACCGTACTGAAACCCAGAGCAGCCACCACCGGTGACATACACGCGCAAATGCAAGGTTTGATTGTCTTCGTCTTCCAGCAGTTCTTTCACCTTGGCGCTGGCAGCTTCGGTAACTACTAAAGGAGCGGGAAAGTCGGACATGGTATGTAAACTCGTATTACTTCTTAGGCTGCTTATTATCTCAGCGATTGCTCAGTAGGCGCAAGGGGCAGAAAACAAGGTGCAAGTTGCGAAAAGAATTTAAAACTTCGCTCTTTTCAGTTCAGTGAAGCCCAACTTTATTTACTCGAAACTGCCCTTTACCCTTCGCTCCTCGAATCCAGAGCCTCGCTCCTTTGTTTTACCCTTCTGCTTTAGCGGTGAACTTCTTTTTTTGTTCTGGCTCACCATCCGGAATAATAGGGTCTTTATGGTGATTTAAAAGCTTTGGCTTTTCTTCCCGGTGTACCATTTTACCATTCACTTCCGAGCCCATCGCCATTTCAATCAACTTATAATAAACATCGCCTTCAATATGGGCCGAGCTTTCCAGTTCCACATGTTCGCTGGCGTGCACATCACCATTCACACGTCCGAGAATGACGACATGAGGAACTTCCACATGTCCTTCAATGACACCGTGTTTACCTATGGTTAATAACGACATTTCCTGTTCATCGGCTTTCACATCACCGATTACATTACCATCAATATACAACACGCCTTTAAATTTGATATTACCCGTAATGGTCGTATCTCGAGTAATTAATGTATCTGCAGCACCAGCTTTAGCACGTACGCGAGATTTATTTTTCTTACTTTTTCCGAACATGATTGAAACCTATAACGTTTAAGGATCTACTACAAAGATTAACACAAACTACCCAACAGACCGCGAGGAATGTCTCTATTTATGGCAAAGATTACGAAACTGTCCAGGGAAAACTCTGTTGCACGGTTTTCGAGTTTCGCCCACTGGTCGTTGCCGTTACATCCACTTTATTTGGCTCAAACCCTTCGGGCAGCGTTAAATCGCCTTTAATGTGTTGAAAGTATTTAAAAGTAAAATTGAGCTCTTTGTTATCGATGTTGCTCAGTTCCGTAAGGTTATGTTGCGTCGGCTTCCCATTCAGCAAACCTTGAATCACGATGGATACATTGCCCTTTAAAAACACTTTATGTGTTTTTACTTGAGTGAGCGCTAGTTGAAACCGATAACGACGATCTATACTGGTTTTTACCACCGTGAAGTCGGAAACATACAACCCTTTTACGTCTTTTTCCGGTGCCATAATACCACGATAAAATGAGAGTTCGGTTTCCAAAGATTCGATGGTTTGTTGTAAAGTATTAATGGTTTCCATAATTTCTTCACTGGCTTGGGCATCGACTTGCGCCGAACTTTCTAACCGAATGGTTTGTTCTTCCAGTTCAGCAATGAGTTGCTCGTTGTCATTTACCTGATGCTGTAAGGTGTCTCTTTCAGCGATGAGCTGAAGCCTTTCATCGCGACCATCCAATCGTCCAAAATAAAACACCGCCACCAGCAACAACAGCGCCACGAAAACCCAAAAAGCGTACCAACCGATACCTCGACGCTGGGTTATGATCAATTCATCTGACATTTTTTACTCTTGTAATTTTTTGTTGCGCAACTCAAACCTGGGGCGGAATCTGAAAATCGAGCGATTAATCGTAGATTAAAGAATCACCCAACTCGATTATTTTGACGTCGTTTTTGAGTCCTGCAATACTGACTATATAAATTCGAAAATTGACTTGGTGAGAAATTCTACTCAACAAATCAAGGTGTTGCCTACTATAATGAAGATTAGAAGTATTCCTCAAGTAAAACCAGAACTTTGAGCGGATATCGAACTGGAATTCGTCGACTCATTAACCAAACCACTCGAATTTCGAGTCATCGATACCCGAAGCGTTTAAGTTTTAGATGTTAAAAATTGACTCAGTTTTCACTTCTGGCGAAGTGTGACGACTCTGAATGACCGCCTGTTAGCAGGAGCAACTACGCCATAAGCGAAAAGGCGTGAACCGAAAAGGCTTAACATTTAAACACTTCGGGTAAATTACAGTCGGCTAACAATAAACAAAAAGGCTCTGTATCCTACATGTCATTAATTGACTCCCTTAGGCTGCGACTCGGAGGGTTCGACGCACTCATGCTACTGGCCATTGTTGGCCTTGCCAGCGGTATATTAGCCGGTGCCAGCAACGTGTTGTTTCGGCTTTTTACCGAAAGTGGGATCGTACTCTGGCATCCAAAAACCGATGCCGGAGATTTCGAAGGTTTGCCCTGGGAGATTCGATTGATCATGCCAATCATTGGCGGCTTAATGGTTGGCTTATTTTTGCAACGATTGAGTAAACATCGGCGATCAGTGGGTGTTGGTCATACCTTAGAACGCATGGTGTTTCATCAGGGCTATTTGCCATGGAAAAACGCGGTGGTCCAGTTTTTTGTCGGAGGCCTTTCACTTGCCTCCGGTATGTCGGTTGGTCGTGAAGGCCCTGGTATACACTTGGGTGCAGCCAGTGGTAGCTGGTTAGGACAACGCTTAAAACTTCCCAACAACAGCATTCGAGTACTGGTAGGTTGTGGCTCTGCCGCTGCCATAAGCGCCAGCTTCAATACACCTCTGGCTGGTGTGATATTCGCGATGGAAGTCATTATGATGGAGTACACCATCTCCAGCTTTATCCCGGTGATTCTAGCCTCCGTATCCGGCGCCGTTTTATCGCGATTGGTGTTCGGCGACAAAGTGGCGTTCGATGTCCCCTCACTCAATCTGACTTCTCTCTGGGAAATGCCGTACTTTTTACTGATGGGAATTGTGATTGGCTGTTTGGCAGCACTGTTTATTTATGGGACAACTTTTGTTACCCGCAAGACCCTCGAGTGGCCCGTCTGGATTAAGTGCGGCTTGTCCGGAATTGTCGTAGGCACCATCGCAATCGGTATCCCGCAAATTATGGGGATTGGTTACGACTCGGTAAACGCCACTTTGCACGGTCAATACGGCCTGATGCTTATTCTGCTATGCCTGGTAGGTAAGTTTTTCGCCACCATAGCTTGTTCCGGTTTGTCGATGCCGGGCGGTGTTATTGGCCCCACTTTATTTATCGGTGCAATGATAGGCGCTTCATTAGGCATTATCGGCCAGCAGTTTTTTCCAGAATACGCTTCCACGTATCCTTTTTACGCCATGGTGGGTATGGCCGCAATGATGAGCGCAGTTTTACAAGCACCGCTGGCGGCCTTAATGGCATTACTGGAACTCACCGCCAATCCTGGCATTATTTTGCCCGGAATGTTCGCCGTGGTTGTTGCAAATTTGATGGTCACGCAAGTGTTCAAACAAAAATCGATATTCCAAAGCCTGATGACCGCTAGAGGCATGGAAATCAAATTTAACCCACTTACCCAGTTTTTAAGGCGTGTGGGTGTGGCAGGCGCCATGGAGCGTTCTATCGGTGTGCATGATCGACATATTCGACTGCTAGATGCGGCGCAAATTCTGGAAAACACACCGCGTTGGATTTTGATCCGAGAAGACAATGTCCCCATTTCGCTCATGGCTGCAAATGACTTGGCGCGTTATATGGTCACTTTGGAATCATCGGAAGAGTCTATGCCGGAAACCATCGACTTACTGAAAATCCCGGCTGATCGACAAAACGTATCTTCGGTCTATCTTCAGGCAACGCTAGAAGAAGTGTTAGACACCCTAGAACGCGATCAAAACAACGCGGCTTACGTGTTTCGTACTACAGCACCCATGACCGAGAAAATTTACGGAGTGATCACGCGCGAGGCCATCGAGTCTTACTACAGTTACAAACCCAATCCCGTGGCACAAACCGTTTCACAATAATATTAATTGAAAGGAAAGTTATGTACCTTTGGCTGAAAGCGTTTCATCTTATTTTTGTGATCAGTTGGTTTGCCGGTATTTTTTATTTGCCACGTCTGTTTATTAATATTCAGCTCAGCGACCAGCCTGAAGTCAAACAGCAACTGAACATAATGGCGCGAAAACTCTATCGCTTTATCACCCCTTTTATGTTTTTAACCCTAATTTTTGGCACTTGGATGGCTGTTTTAAACTGGGAGTATTTTAAATCAGCAGGCTGGTTTCACGCCAAAATCGCACTCATTGTGTTGCTGATCGGATACCACTTCACTTGCGGTTATTTTCGCAAACAACTGGAACGCGGTGAGTGCCATAAAAGCCATGTGTTTTTTCGCTATTTTAACGAAGCCCCTGTCATCATTTTGTTCGCGGCGGTTATTCTCGCTGTAATAAAACCTTTTTAAACCTCTGAATTTTCGTGTAACAAGCCGGGCGCTCAATCGTCTCCTTAATAGTTGCTAGCGACCATGGAGGCAACTATGAAGTGGTTACTTACTATTCTCATAACGTTAATGATAATAGCTTGTGGCGGTTCCAGCTCCAGTTCCAGCTCAAACGCGAGTCCACAAAACAACTCGGATAACCTTTGGTTGATCCCCATCGATGAAGTGTTGGATGGCGGCCCAGGAAAAGACGGAATACCGGCACTCTCCGCCCCTTTTCTTCTCGCTGCCGATGAAGCCAGTTATCTTCTGGGTAGCGAGCTGGTTGTGGGTGTAAAAATTGGCAATGAAGCGCGTGCTTACCCACACCGTATTCTCGATTGGCATGAAATTGTGAACGACACCTTTGGTGATCTTTCTTATGCTATAAATTATTGCCCGTTAACTGGCTCTGCATTGCTTTGGGAAGGTTTAAATACGTACAGTAATCCTACTTTTGGCGTATCTGGCCTCCTGTATAACTCCAATCTGATACTCTATGACAGAGCAACCGACAGTCATTGGTCACAGATGCTGATACAGTCGGTCAATGGTTTATTGATTGAAACCTTTCCAACGACTTTGCCGGTTGTTGAAACAACTTGGGATACTTGGAAATCGATGTATCCTAATACTTTGGTTTTAAGTTTGAATACAGGCTATTCACGCGACTATACCCGTTATCCCTAT
The DNA here is from genome assembly GCF_055326765.1 of Pleionea sp. WD8-19. Taxonomy (NCBI): domain Bacteria; kingdom Pseudomonadati; phylum Pseudomonadota; class Gammaproteobacteria; order Oceanospirillales; family Pleioneaceae; genus Pleionea; species Pleionea sp. WD8-19. Next base: position 31,195 of record NZ_JBUZOU010000013.1, read on the forward strand.
GGCAGTTACCGCACGAATAGCAACCTGCTGTTTAGCGTCAATAACTCCGATGACGATCGACTGCACCGCAAAGAAAGAGTACTGGGTATTAAACTTACCTCGGTCAATAAAGTTTACTCACTCGCAGCTTTCGGCACCGGAGTCAACCTATTGAATGAAGCGGACGGAGCGTATGTCGTGATTGGCAGTCAAGATCTCAATTTCGCGGTTGCCTACTCGGCACTCACTTCCGACAATACCCATCTCACTTTCACACCCGTACAAAATGAGCTACCCATTATTATGGAAGATGATGAAGGCAATCGATGGAACGTTTTTGGAGAGGCGATATCGGGACCTCGAACAGGGGAGAAGTTAGAGTACTTGAATAGCTTTATTGCTTACTGGTTCGCTTGGACAGCTTTTTATCCAGGGGCCATCATTAATTGATGGGGCATGTTCTATGCTGCAACCAACCATAGGGAATATCGGATTAGGGGTGTTACTACTTATGTTACCTCTTAAATCCATTGCTGCTACTTGCAGTTGTGCCAACGTCCCTTTAACCAATGGTACGCAATTATTGATCAAAGATGCTGGAAAGTGGCAACTCGACGTTAATTACACTTATTTTGATCTCAGTGACCTTGTTGCAGGTAGCAACAGTATCAACGACGAAACCGGACGAAAACGAGAGTCACGATCGATGACCACTCAACTCAGCTACGGTATTCATGATCATTGGACAGTGAGCGTTATTTCTTCCTACGTTGAACACCGCCGCAATATTGCGTTGAGTCGTCAGCCCGATGAAGTTTCACGTGGTTTCGGTGACAGTATGTTGCTTGTCAACTTTAGCCCATTGCGCATTGACCCATTTACTCGCGATCAGCTTTCAATCGGTCTTGGAATTCGTCTACCTACTGGCGAAGACAGTAATGGAACACCGGTTTTTATCGAAGACATGCAACCCAGCCAAGGAGCCAAGGGTATATCAACATGGGTGCGTTGGGATCATGCTCTTAATCAACAAGCCAGCTGGGTATGGTCAGCATCGGCAAGCTTTAACAGTAACCAGACCAACGATCGCCACTATTCGTTTGAAGACGAATGGAGTATTCATTCCGGTATTTCATATCACCATTTCAATCCGTGGTCCTTTAACACATCCCTCAATTGGCGTCATGCGGATCCTCACACACGATTTGGAGGCAAACTTCCCAATACCGGCGGTGAGTGGCTCGATCTATCGCTCGCTCTGCAGTACTCACTGAGCACTTCGTTAGCGCTTAGCGTGAATACGACCTTACCTTTATATCGAAAGCTGAATGGCGCCTTGCAATTCACAACCCGAAGAAGTGTCGGGCTGCAGCTCTCTTATCAATGGTAAAGCTTACTATGCGAATGGTAATCCCCCTCCTATTCATGGTATTTAATCTCACACTTCACGCACAAGAACTGGGTAATTTTGTTGGCATCCGATTCAATACATCAGAACCCGTTGAACTGGCGCAACTTAAAGGAAAGTTCGTGTACATGGACTTTTGGGCCTCTTGGTGCTCTCCTTGTCGAGAATCCTTACCTTTTTTGGAGCAACTATCGCGCTCGCCGGAGTACTCCCATGTTACGTTTATTGGAGTGAACATCGATGAGCACAAGTCTCAAGCCAAATCGTTTTTGCTTCAATATCCCGTTAGTTTCACGCAATTTTATGATCCAAACGGAAAATTAGGAAAGCCATTGAAAGTGAAAACGATGCCAACGGCCTTTGTTTTTTCACCCACTGGCGAGCTTATTTATCGACACACAGGTTTTAAAACATCGGATAAGCAAAAGTTAAAATCGCTATTAAAAGAATTAGTGAAGCAGCACCAACCACTAAACAGCGAAGACAAACCCTCTGAAAAACACTAAAATACGACCCAGCATTGAAACTCATCTAATTGAGGCTGAATTATCGTGATCTTAAAAGGCCAACACATTCTATCGGTCAAAGACTTTTCGCTCGATTTAATCCATCAGCTTTTTGAAGTTGCGGAACAAATGCGTCCTTATGCCACCCGACAAAAAGTCACTCGGGTATTAGAGGGCGCTATTTTAGGTAATATGTTTTTTGAGCCCAGTACACGAACCCGAGTCAGCTTTGGTTGTGCCTTTAACCTGCTCGGTGGCGAAGTGAGAGAAACGACCGGATTGTCGTCATCTGCTTTAGCAAAAGGTGAGTCGCTATATGATACTGCACAAGTACTTTCCGGTTACAGTGATATCATCTGTATGCGTCATCCCGATGCCGGTTCCGCGGCCGAGTTTGCTACCGGCAGCCGAGTCCCGGTAGTTAATGGCGGTGATGGGCCAAACGAGCACCCGACTCAAGCACTGCTCGATCTTTTTACCATGCATAAAGAGCTGGCTGCGCAACAAAAAACCATCAATGACCTAAGCCTAACCATGCTTGGCGACTTAAAACACGGTCGTACCGTTCATTCCTTGTGCCAATTGTTGTCACTCTATCGAGGATTAAAAATTCAACTCGTCTCACCAAAAGCTTTGGCCATGCCTGCTGCATACATCGATTTGTTGGAAAATGCTGGACACCAAGTTTATATCAGCGACCGATTAGACGACAGCTTGCCTCAAGCCAACGTGATTTATCAAACTCGAATTCAAGAAGAACGATTCGCTTCACAACAAGAAGCCAATCGGTATCGCGGTTACTTCCGGCTCAACAAACAAATTTATTCGGAACATTGTCAACCCAACGCTACCATCATGCATCCCTTACCGCGTGACTCAAGAAACGATGCCAACGAGTTGGACAATGATTTAAACCAAGAGCCTGGGCTGGCAATATTTCGTCAAACCGACAACGGTATTTTAGTGCGTATGGCACTCTTCGCTTGCATTCTCGGTGTCGAAAATCAACTGCAAAAATTCGAACGCCCGGTGAACTGGTTTACTGGACTTTCAGGCTCTAAGTCATAAACCGTAAGGTGTGCCTAGCAAAGCACGACTTATATAGAAATAGGAAGTGCCGTGAGCTGTATGGAACAGCTACGGCTAACCCACTCAGTGTTATTCGGGTTTTACCCGAGCAAATACATCAGCTTTTGGAAATGCCATGACCCATTCACACAACCTCTATCAAAAAGCCCAACAATTTATTCCTGGCGGTGTTAACTCACCGGTGCGAGCTTTTAACGGTGTCGGTGGAGAGCCGGTTTTTATAGAAAAAGCCAATGGTGCTTATGTCTTCGATGCCGATGGTAACGCCTACATTGATTATGTGCTTTCCTGGGGCCCCATGATCCACGGTCATAATCATCAGGCAATCCGAGAGGCCGTCATCAAAGCAACCGAAAATGGACTCAGTTTTGGCGCACCTACCGCATTGGAAATTGAAATGGCCGAACGCGTTTGCGAAATGCTCCCATCCATGGATCAGGTACGTATGGTCAATTCGGGTACCGAAGCCACGATGTCAGCCATTCGGTTAGCGCGCGGTTATACCAATAAAAATAAAATCATCAAGTTTGAAGGTTGTTACCACGGTCATGCAGACTGTTTGTTGGTGAAAGCCGGTAGCGGTATGCTTACTCTTGGCGAACCCACTTCACCGGGTGTTCCCGCTGATTTTGCCAAACATACCCTCACCGCAACCTTTAACGATCTCGACAGTGTTAACGCTTTAATGGCTGCCAATGCCGATGATATAGCCGCCATTATCGTGGAGCCCATCGCCGGTAACATGAACTGTATTCCTCCAGCTCCCGGCTTTTTAGAAGGTTTACGCCAACTTTGCGACGAATACAAAGCAGTGTTGATTTTTGATGAGGTCATGTGCGGCTTTCGCGTTGGCCCAGGTAGCGCACAGCAGTTATACAATGTCACACCGGATTTAACCACGCTCGGAAAAGTCATAGGTGGTGGCATGCCAGTAGGTGCCTTTGGCGGTAAACGCGAAATCATGCAACACCTGGCACCCGCAGGACCGGTTTACCAAGCCGGTACGTTGTCGGGAAACCCAGTTGCGATGAGTGCCGGATTGGCTTCTTTAAAGTTAATGCAACACCCCGACTTTTTTAAGCCGATTTATCAATACACGGAAAATCTGGTTAACGGTTTACGAGAGTTAGCCAAGGCAGCAGCTATTCCATTTACCACCAGCCACGTTGGCAGTATGTTTGGAATTTTCTTCACAGAACTAGAGCAGGTAACCGGTTACCAACAAGTGGCGGATGGCAATATTGAACGCTTCCAAAAGTTTTTCCACTTGATGCTGGAACAAGGCGTTTACTTAGCACCTTCGGCGTTTGAAGCGGGCTTTGTTTCTTCGGCGCATAATCAGGAAACGTTAGACAAAACGCTTTCTGCTGCAAAAGAGGCATTTGCTAAACTTTAATTCACGACTGAATGAATTTAGCTGCCCTTTTTGGGCAGCTCAACTTTCTTAGCGAATAGAAATCTTAGCGAATAGAAATTCCTAACTCGATCGTGTTTATCTTTCTTTTATCATCACTGTTGCGTCTAAAACTTCCCAAATCTAGAGATTTTTTTAAATGGCTTCTTTTTGTCACAGCCAATAACACCAGATGCAGCTAACCCCATTAAACGGCGAAATTTCGGACACTCCATATGAACAGGCGCCGAACAAACTGCCGCGTGTAGTAACCCATTTCGCATGGACGTTAATTTTCGAATGGTTTTATCAAGCTCTTCTGCCTTGTTCACTAATAATTGACGATCTATTTTTGGACGACCATCTGCCCCTAGCATTTGTGCTATTTCATCCAACGAAAATCCCGCTGCGCGACCTAATGCAATTAAAGCCAACCGCTCTAATACCGAGCTGTTAAATATTCTACGTATACCACGCCTGCCAATCGAGGTGATGAGCCCTTTTCCTTCATAAAAACGCAATGTATGTGCAGGAACACCGGACTGTTTTGCAACTTCGGATATATCCATACAAGCCCTTGACTTAAAGTTAACTTTAAGTTGTAAGCTAACACCCGTTTTAGAAAAAAACAACTTTGGAGAACTTAATGGACACTATCGTATTCACATTTATTATCGGAGTAGGCGCCACAGCCCTAATGGATCTTTGGGCAGTTATTCGTAGGGCACTACTACAAGTTGCGCCGCCAAATTACGCTCTTGTTGGTCGCTGGATTGGACACATGATGCATGGAATCTTTCGTCATGATGCCATTGCAAAAGCGCAACCAATACATGGAGAACTTTTTTTAGGCTGGTTTTTCCATTATCTGATCGGTATCGGTTTTGCCGCCCTGCTCATCATTACTTGGGGTAAACTCTGGATCGCGCAACCAACCCTTGGGCCTGCAATCACTGTTGGTCTTGGAACAGTGGTCGCCCCTTTTTTCTTGATGCAACCAGGTATGGGCTTGGGCATAGCGGCTTCTCGCACACCAATGCCAGCGTCGGCACGAATTCAAAGCCTAATATCGCATGCTGTTTTCGGATTCGGACTTTTTTTATCGGCATGGATTACACAGTTTATATATCCAGCATAAAAAACACTTTTTCAAATTAATTACTGCACTATTTGAAACATAAGAGAAAAAACATGCGTTTCCCGGCTCGTTTTGCACCACTAATTTTTAGCGCCTTACTGTCTGCAACCATGGTTTGTGTCGTCTCCGCATTCGTACTGTTTTTTTCGCAGGAAGTTCATTCCGGATTTGTTACACAGTGGCTTAAAAGCTGTATCTCAACATGGTCCTTAGCGATTTCATTCTATGCTTTTCGTCAAACTTTTCTTAAAATTATTTCAATACCAAATTTTTAATACGCAACCTGTTTGATCAATGCTGCACTTTCTCCTTTTCTCTCATTCATTTGTGCATTATTTACTTTACATAAAATATAAAATATTACACTTTGTGTATACCTAGACTGTCACGTAGTGGTAAAGGAAGTAATAAATGCCGATGGTTTATGTGCTCTAAAAAACCAGGTACTGTTGAATTATGGAGTATCAACAGGCTCTACGAAAAAATTAATGGAGGCATTATGAGATACTCATTGTTAATTGGGTTACTGATGATCTTTGGCAGTTTTTCATCATCACTCCTTGCAGAAAAAAACTCACTCACTGAACATCACTCGTTTGAAAAAAGAAAAACTTCCGACTCCCTTTGGGGGTTTAACAGTCACGGCCGAGAGTTATTTGATGTTGTAACCAATACTGGAGAAGTCATTAAAGCCGTTGATGTCGATGGCTTAGCGTATTCCGGTGATATGATTTTGGGAAAAACGGAAGACTTAAAAGCTTACGGCCTAAAAATTGTTACCGGACAAGAGTTTCCAGAAAGTGAAGAGTATGGCACTCGCGCTGCTATTCGATATCCATCTTCGGGTTATAAATGGACAAACGGTGTTGTACCTTATGTTTACGCATCTAACCTTGGAAGTCGCGCACGCAGTGCAATGAACTACGCGATAAACCATTGGAACACAAAAACAAATGTAAAATTTGTTCCTCGAACCAATCAATCCGATTATCTTTTAATTCAAGGTGGTGGAGGATGCAGCTCCTGGATCGGTCGTCAGGGTGGTCAACAGGTTGTAACTCTGGCAGAAGGTTGCGGTAACGGTGCTGCGGTTCACGAGCTGGGACATGCGGTTGGATTTTTCCACGAACAAACTCGCACCGATCGTGACAATTACGTGACCATTTATTGGAACAATATTCAGAGTGGAATGGCCTATAATTTTTACAAAATGTCGACCAGCGACGGGCAAGATCATGGCCAGTACGATTATTATTCCATAATGCATTATCGAACCACGGCATTTGGTATTAATGGCGCGATAACCATATGGCCTAAACAAAGTGGAGTCGATACCAACTCTATGGGTAACGGCACCGTACTTTCTAATGGCGACATCGCAGCAGCAGCCGCTATTTATGGTTCAGGCAATGGTGGCACACAATATTCTGGATATTTATCCGGAACCAACGATTACGATATTCAACCGGACGGTAACTGGTTTCAATACAGTGGTGGAAGCATTCAAGCATCATTACAAGGTCCTTCAAATGCAGACTTCGATATGAAACTCTATCGATGGAATGGCTCTTCGTGGACTGAAGTGGCTAGATCGGAATCACCAACGTCTACCGAATCGATCAACTACTCGGCGTCCTCTGGTTACTATTACTTTAGAATTTACTCTTACAGTGGCTACGGAAATTATACGTTTACTTTGAGCAAATAAATTTGTTTCATGCGGTAATAAAACGGTCGTGAAATATTAAGTTTTGCGACCGTTCATTTTTATAAAACACAACAATAGCTTAATACACTACAGTTAAACAAACCCACAGTAAAAAGTCGTTCCTTTCCAACTCGTAGGATGCGGTGAAGCGCAGCGCAACCCATCAAAAAAACTATTCCCGCGAATGTGCATTAATGTTTGGAGTAATTAAATTTTAATATGAAATAGGTTACCTTCTATCCGAACGCTTGACTTTCTTTGAGAAACACGGCAAAAAAAATGTTGAATGCTTTCATCAAAATACTCATTTTAATCAATAAATAGGCTTTTTGTGACTGTATTAACGTTCTCCGCTTAACTTTACTCTCAGGCACCGTAATGATCTTTTATCTTCTAATGGACCACTTAAACACAAGTTACCGTTAGCTTCCTTAGGCACTTCATCCCCATAATAGGGGTTCTTCAAGTTCTCAGACTTAAGCTTTAAATGATGAACCTGATTAAAAAGCGCCAGTTTAGCGTCAAAGTCGTTGAATCTAGCGACATACTTTTCATACCTAGGCGTATCAGCTATTAACACGCCGCCTGCATAGTTTCTAAGCTTTGACGTACTAAGTGTGATGCTATCCCGAGCTTCGATCTGCTTTGCAAAAGCAGAAGGCGTTAACCGTGCCTGTTGCTCTAACATGTGGTATATAGGCGCAACCGAATTTAGGGTCATGTTCGGTTTATACACAATTCGTGTAATCCAACCGGGAAAATTCCCGCCTATTTCAAAGAACTCTGGATGTTTATCCAGGCTCTTAAAAACGTAGTAAGACATTCCAAATTCTCTTGCCGCAATCATGTAAAAGCTTTTCTCCGATTGACTTAAGCTCGGTATCCTTTCGGATTGGGTATCAGAATTAAAAAGAATGATGCTCATAACATCGATAATTTCCGATAATTTCATAAGTAAAACCAATTTGCCTATTAGATTATCCTGCAACCCCATTGTTCTTCTTAGTTTGGAAAATTGAAGAGATAAAGAATGAATAGCTTCTTTCGCATCTCCCTTTTTATAGGTTGATATTGCATTCAGTACTTTTATTCGCTCGGCAGCAGCAATATATTGGTAAGAAGGGTAACGCTCTTGAAACGTCGGCTTAATTAGCGTTTTGTACTCATTAAATTCAAGAAATCGATTTGATCGAGTAATTAGCAAACTGTGTTCTGTCGTTAAGTGTTCAATATCGAACTGAGAAGAAAATAGGTACTCTAGACAGTCATTTTCCCAAGCCCTACAAAACGCATCCCCTGTTGGCATAAGCAATTTTTTAGATTCTGGGTAACCTGAAAAGTCATTTGACGACTCATCTTCCAGTTTTTCATACTTCTCTAACAGTTCTCTACCAACACGAATCGGATCATCTTCATCTGCTGCAAATATCCCACTGAGGAAAAGGTATGACTCACTCGTTCCTTGAGTATTCACTCGATTAATAAGGCTTGTGGCCTCTTCGCTCAAATTATCATCAACTTGAGTCATCACCCCAACAAAGGCAATAACAGGTATAAAAATATAAAGGAATTTTTTCATAAGAAAATACAATGTTTATAATTGACGCTACAAATCCGTAATCTTTCCCGTGATCAATAAAGCATCCATAATTTAAAATCAATAATTTCTGGTTTCGTCCTGACCAGAAAATACTCGCACTAAAATAACAATTCGCCTTAAAATGCTCTACTAGTTTTCTTTCGCTCATTATAGCGCGGTGTGACTCATGCCTAAACCACGCTATCTAATGTATTTAAGCCCAATAAATATCAAATTTCAATACCATAAGTGCAATCAAAAAAAATAAATACAGAGCATACAAGTGAGTCAAAACGCGTTAATCATCTTTGCGTTCTTCGCATCATCTGGATTTTTTGGTTAGCAGAAATAAATAGATAAATACCGCAAATAACAAACCAAATAAATGTTGAAATTGAAAAGTATTCCGATACTGCTATGTTCCCTATCATCATTGTAGAGCCGTCCTGAAAAGTTGCATCTATTCTCGTCGTAACTATAGTGGCTGGCCCTAAAACAATAGCAGGAACAGTAATCCAAAGTGCATGTTTTTCTAAATACATTCCAATACCAATTAATGTTATAGATATCCAATTTATCCATATCCACATTCTACCGAATCCTTGCTCGAGGACATGCCAAAGAGCTTGGATAATTATTATTTGACTTTCTTTGTTACTACCTCTAGTTATTCCCCATTTCTCTATTAGATAAGGAACGGTCACACTATCAAGTGTACGATAGGCGTAATAAACACAGTTGCTACTACGAGACCAAAAATCCCATATGAATTAATGCGCCACTTTAACCTTTGTTGCTAAACGCCTTAATGGATGTAAACCCAAACATGATCAGATCGCGTAATATCATTGTGAAAGCCTTACAACAGATTCCAACTGGATTTCTATTCCTCATTGCTCCAAAATACCAAGCATTCCAAGATCAACCAAAGAAAAACGATGATGAATCTCAACTTAAACGGTAAAAACGCTCTGGTGTGCGGCAGCAGTCAGGGCATTGGTAAGGCCATTGCTATTCAGTTGGCCAAACAAGGGGCTAACATCACGTTATTTGCCCGAAACCTTGAGAAGCTCAAACAAGTGAAAACTGAATTAGACACCAGCCAAGGGCAGGAGCATTTTGCCATTTGTGCCGATTTTAGTGATCCGGATTACGTGGCTCGCGCTTTGGATGAGCATCTCACAGTAGTGCCGGAGTTTCACATCGCAATCAATAATACCGGCGGACCGGCACCGGGCCCAGCACACGAAGCCAATGCCGATGCTTTTTTAGCTGCATTTAAACAGCACTTAATTAACAATCAAAACATCGCTCAGCGCTTGATCCCGGCAATGAAAAGTACAGGTTATGGCCGAATCATAAATGTGATTTCAACTTCCGTTAAACAGCCTTTACCCAACCTCGGCGTTTCAAATACGGTACGTGGCGCAGTCGCTAATTGGGCAAAAACGCTGGCAAACGAATTAGGCCCATTTAATATCACTGTAAACAATGTGTTGCCCGGTGCAACCAATACCGTAAGGCTGGAAGCGATCATCCAAAACAAAGCCAACAAGTTGGGTAAAACCATTAAAGAAGTTGAAGCGATGGAAAAATCGATCATTCCCCTGCGTCGATTTGGTGAAGCCGAAGAGTTTGCCAACGCGGTAGGATTTCTTGCATCGCCGGCCGCAGCTTATATTACGGGTGTGAATTTACCGGTAGATGGCGGTCGTACCACTTGCCTTTAACGAGAGTTTCGAGTTTCGAGTTTCGAGTTTCGAGTTTCGAGTTTCGAGTTTCGAGTTTCGAGTTTCGAGTTTCGAGTTTCGAGTTTCGAAAAAACTTAAACATGACGAATAGACCATGCAAATCATAGAAAACTACATCAACGGCGAGTTTTGTGCTCCTGCCAGCGGCGAATATCTCGATAATGTCGAACCGGCAACGGGCAAAGTCTACTCCCAAATTCCGGAATCGAACGAAGACGATTTAGCTCGCGCCGTATCAGCGGCGAAAGACGCGTTTCCCAAGTGGGCAGCCACATCACTAGAAGATCGTGCACGAATTTTGATGAAAATTGCCGATGCGGTAGAAGCAGCCAGCGACGAGCTGGCACGTGCCGAAGCCATCGACAACGGCAAGCCAGTCACTTTTGCCAAAGCGGTAGACAGCTATCGAGCTTCTGCCAATATTCGTTTTTTCGCCAACGCCTGTACCCAGTTTGCCAGTGAAAGTCATAGCATGGGTTCACTCGCCGTGAATTACACGTTGCGCGATCCCATAGGTGTAGTAGGTACTATATCGCCCTGGAACTTTCCTCTGTACCTCTTTACTTGGAAAGTTGCTCCCGCACTAGCGGCAGGCAATACCGTGATCGCAAAACCCTCAGAAGTAACGCCAATGACAGCTTACTTGTTCGCGAAAATTTGCCACGAAGCAGGTTTACCTCCTGGCGTGCTCAATATTTTGCATGGCAGTGGCCGACAAATCGGCCAACAGATTGTCGAGCACCCCGACATTAAAGCCATCAGCTTTACCGGAGGTACAGCAACCGGCAAACAATTAGCAGCCACTGCGGCACCCATGTTTAAAAAGTTATCGCTGGAACTGGGCGGGAAAAATCCGACGTTAGTGTTTGCCGATTGCGACTTCGATCATACCGTTAACGAAGTGGTACGAGCTGCTTTTTCAAATCAAGGACAAATCTGTTTATGTGGTTCACGTATTTATATTGAACGCCCCATTTACGATAAATTCAAACAAGCCTTTGTTGAACGGGTGAAACAACTGGCCATCGGCGATCCGCTGGAAAAAGAAACTCAACACGGTGCACTGGTTTCTGAAGCACATATGCGCAAAGTACTTTCCTATATCGATTTAGCCAAGCAAGAAGGTGGCCAACTCCTTACCGGTGGTGAACAAGTTAAACTTACTGGTCGCTGCGAAAACGGTTATTTTGTTGCACCCACCGTATTCGAAGGCTTACCGCTGAATTGTCGTACGAACCAAGAAGAAATATTTGGCCCAGTGTGTACACTGCAACCGTTCGACAATGACGACGAAGCATTGCAATTAGCCAATGGTACAAGCTACGGTTTAGCGACATCCGTATGGAGCAACAACTTACAGCGTTGCCACAAGTTAGCCAAACATCTCGACTTTGGAATCGTCTGGATCAACGCCTGGTTATTGCGCGATTTACGCACACCGTTTGGCGGCATGAAAGCATCCGGCGTGGGACGAGAAGGCGGTTACGAAGCAATGAAATTTTTTACAGAGCCGAAAAACGTTTGCATAAAGTATTGAGCATACAATGTATAAAGAAGTCTCGAACACCGAGTGTAAAATTAAAATAGGATAATTTACGTCTATAATTGTATAACTCTTCAGACAACAGGACGCTAACATCGACCTCGAATCCACCGAAGTAAAATATCGCGTTGCGCGTGATTTAGCTGCACGTATGTTTGCAGGGGTCTTTATTTATCCACTTATCTGGATGATCGTTGGACTTGGCAGTAATTTACACAACACACAACCAGTATTTTTCTGGTCTGTTTTTCTTGTACTTTTAGTTATCACCTTGGTTAGAGCTTTTCACCTAAAATCCTTAAAACGTATTGCGCAAGAAAACGCCGTAAAATGGATTACGCAACTACGATTTCTCCTTTTTCCTCATTCCCTTTTATGGGGCTGCCTACTCGGTTACGCATTAATGCACCCTAACAATACCTTCGTTTTATTAATGACCTTCAGTTCAGCAGGCATTGTACCAGGTGGCCTTTATAACTTTGCTCCGGATTTAAAACTGGGTATAACCTTTGTCCTTTCCGTGATGATACCGGCCATTACGGCAACCGTTTATACCGAGCAGTGGTTTCTTTTTATTCTGCTCATTGTCTACACGTTCTACGTACTCTATATGGCGCACGGACAGAAAGGTGATTACTGGCGATTGCTTGAAAACAAATTACTGCTCGAAAAACAAAGCCGTACTGATGCGTTAACCCAGCTTGAAAATCGCCGCTACTTTGACGAGAAGCTCAATGAATTTTGTCATTTGTCATCACGCAATCACGAATTGTTAACCGTTATGCTGATCGACTGCGATCACTTTAAACAAATTAACGATAATCACGGACACGATGTGGGTGATTTGTGCTTACAACAATTAGCCAAAACATTAAAAAACGCACTCCCTCGAACAACCGATGTTTGCGCGAGGTTTGGAGGTGAAGAGTTCAGCGTAATATTGCCAGGAACGGATTTAGGAGGAGCGCAACAAGTTGCTGAACGCATCCGCTCTATGGTTGAAAACACGCCCATCTCACACGAACAAAAAACACTTCACTTAACGGTAAGCATTGGCAGTGTTTCTCGTAGAATTAATGCGTTTAAACCAGGTCTGCCGGATGAGCTTTTTAAACAAGCCGATCTCGCATTATATCGAGCCAAAGGAAACGGTCGAAATCAATGCTGCTTTGTGTATTTCGACGCTAATCTCGGCGGCTATCAGCTTCAGCCACTTACAAGAAAAGAAAAAGCAGAATAAGAGACGAGCTGAACTCGAAACTTATTCTGCCTATTATCATTTAAAATGGACTAAAGGGTTTGCCCATTCATCCAACGTTTAACTTTTGCTTCCAGTACCGTCATCGGTACAGCACCTCCGAGTAAAACCAAATCGTGAAACGCTGCAATATCAAATTTGTCTCCTAATACTTTTTGCGCTTTTTCGCGAAGCTCTACGATTTTTAACATTCCGAGTTTATAACCCAGAGCTTGTCCTGGCCACGCCATATATCGTTCAATTTCTGACACCACATCCGACTCTGCTGAACCCGTTGTTTTCGCCATATACTCAATGGCTTGCTCACGCGTCCAACGCTTATGATGCAAACCAGTATCAACAACCAAGCGTACTGCCCGGAATAATTCGGCCTGCAATCGTCCTAAGTCGCTGAATGGATCGTCTTTATACAAACCAAGTTCTTTAGCGGTAAGTTCAGAATATAATGCCCAACCTTCAACATAAGCATTATAAGGTGCGATACGACGTAAAAACGGTAAGTCTTCTTGCGCCATATTTAACGAGATTTGCCAATGATGACCAGGATTTGCCTCATGATAGGTCAATGTTTTTAATGAAAACGTCGGGTTGGCTTTCATATCTCGTAAATTGATCCAGTAAATACCTGGCTTGCTTCCATCGACGGCAGGCGGAGTGTATTGCCCGCCAGGAGCACCGTCTTGAATTTCCACCGGAAACGCTCTTACTTCTACTTGATATGGCGGTTTCGTTTTAAACCAAGGTGCCATTTTTTCATTCATTTCATCGATGTAGCCGTTTATATCTTTCAATAATGCCTCTCGACCGGCTTTACTGTCTTCGTAAACAAAACGTGCCTCATCCGATAAGCGATTCATGCGCTCCCCGACACTGCCTTTGCTATAACCTTGCGCTTTCAATATTTGATCCATCGATTGGCTGATTCGCGACACTTCGTCCAATCCAATTTTATGAATCTGCTCTGCTGTTAAATGACTGTCACCTAATTGACGAATGGCATCTTGATAATAAACGGCACCATTCGGTTGTGCCCAAATACCGTGATCATCAGGTGCTTTATCAAGCATCGCTTTTGTTTGATTAGCAATAGAGCGATAGGCAGGATAAACCACTTCTTCAACTTGACGTTGAGCTTCAGAAATTAACGCTTGCTTTTTATCTTGTGTAAGGCCATCAATTTTATCAAGCTTCTCCTCAAAACTAACAACCAAAGGATGTTTCGCAGGTTCAGGCTTTAAAAAATTATCGAAGTAACGAATGGCTCCGTTTAAAATCACCTTTGGCGCAATCCAGTTTCGCTTGGCATCACTCGTAAATTTTTGCTCTATCGAATGAACAAACTGATCAAATTGCGCTAAACGTTCAATATAGATTAAAGCGTCTTGTTCGTTTTCAACTTTTTGATCGCTTTGCATGGTGCGAGGGGTATCAATTAATGGCCCGTTAATTTGATTCACGATAAAAGGAGACAATCCCATCCAAGTGTCAATGTAGCCTATGGAAAAATCCGGATGGCCAGAAAAATATCGACAAATATTCGCCATAACCTGTTGTGTTTCACGCGCTTCCGGTGTGAGTGTATCTGCAGGGTAATCTTTAATTTTTTGCGACAGTTGTGCGAGTCTTTTTCGAAGTTGCGACTCACTGTCTGGTGAGTAATTTTCTAATTGATTATTCACCAATTGACCCACATCGTCCTGATTTAAGCCGTATAAAGTTGCCGACATTTGACGAAATTGAAATAAAATTTGTTTCGCTTCAAGGTACAGTTCTGCTAACGATTGCTCAGCAACATTTTCAGCGACATTCTCGGATACTTCTGTTGTTGGCGGTGTAGGCGTCGAACTTGGATTATCGGATTTCGTTCGATCACACGCCGATAATAATAGTACCGAACAAATCGCAGAGTAAATCAATGTATTTTTCATAAAGCAATTTCCAGTTTTTTGGTAATTTAATGGCCAGAGTCTGACATATTACTTGAGATAATTCGAGCGCTAAGATCCAAGTTCTAAGCTCCTTGAGAATTTTAAACTCGCCGCCGGAAACAGGCTACTCGAAACGGTTTTTATGATAATATGGTGAAACGACGATAAAAAAACAGGAAACCCGTCACATGCCTTCGTTTGATATAGTCACCGAAGTAGAAGTTACTGAAATCCGTAATGCAGTCGATAATGCCAACAGAGAGTTAGCGACACGTTACGATTTTAAAAATGTAGAAGCCAGTTTTGAATTGAAAGATGATGCAGTAAAAGCCAGTTCAGAGAGCGACTTTCAGGTACAACAAATGATGGACATTTTGCGCAACAATTGTACCAAACGTAATATCGATCCGCGCTCACTCAAAACCGGTGATATGCAACATTCAGGAAAAACCTATTTTAAAACCGTTTCATTCATACAAGGGATCGATAAAGAAACCGCCAAAAAACTTGTTAAATTAATCAAAGATTCTAAAATCAAAGTGCAGCCTTCCATTCAGGGAGAAAAAGTGCGGGTTACAGGAAAAAAGCGCGATGACCTGCAGTCCATAATGGCATTGGTACGCGAGCAAGATTTGGGGCAACCTTTTCAGTTCGATAATTTTCGCGACTAGAGCCTGTTTATCTTTCATTTATCGTCACTGCTGGGGCTATTTTTTCGTCCAGCAAGGCGGAGCTAGTGGTTAATAGTTATCCTATTAACACGACCGACAACGCGGCTGGACGGAAAAATAGCCCCAGCCCTTCGGGTTGTGTCTAAAATTCCGCCACTCGTTGTTGCCTACATGGATGCAGGTAAGGGGCGTGAGCAGGATGCGGAAGCTTTGTTCGTCGAATATTTGGAACGACCAAACCGCGCTCCTCACGTCGGGATGCCGCATCACTAGACTGACAAAATTTTAGACACAACAGTGATGATAAATGAAAGATAAACAGGCTCTATGTCTTACGAATTAACACAACAAGGCCACGATAACTTATGAGAGTAGCCATACTATCTCGCAATAAGTCTCTGTACTCTACTAAACGATTAAAAGAAGCCGGAGAGGCAGTCGGACATCAAGTAGATATCATTGACACGCTGCACTGCTATATGGACATTACCAGCAGCCGACCATCGGTTCGTTACATGGGTGAGCCACTCCCCAAATACGATGCTGTGATCCCTCGTATTGGCGCGTCCATCACGTTTTATGGTACTGCGGTCGTTCGTCAGTTTGAAATGATGGGTACGTTTTGCGTGAACGAATCCGTCGCGATTAGCCGCTCACGCGACAAATTACGTTCGCTGCAATTATTATCCCGTAAAGGTATAGGCTTGCCTCGAACAGGGTATGCCCATTACCCGGATAAAATCGACGATTTACTGAAAAACATTGGCGGCGCGCCCGTTGTGATTAAACTGCTCGAAGGCACTCAGGGCATAGGCGTAGTGTTAGCAGAAACCAAAAAGACAGCCGAAAGTATTATTGAGGCCTTTATGGGTTTAAAAGCCAACATTTTGGTGCAGGAATACATTAAAGAAGCCGGTGGTGCTGATATTCGTTGTCTGGTGATTGGGGGGAAAGTGGTTGCTGCGATGAAGCGTCAAGCCGCGCCTGGAGAATTTCGTTCTAATTTGCACCGCGGTGGTACTGCTGAACTGGTAAAATTGTCACCCGCCGAACGAAAAACAGCGGTTGATGCGGCAAGAATTATGGGCTTGAATATGGCTGGTGTAGACATTCTCCGCTCAAATAACGGGCCGGTTGTGATGGAAGTCAATTCTTCTCCAGGGCTCGAGGGCATTGAAGCAGCAACAAAAAAAGACGTTGCTAAAATGGTATTCGACTTTATCGTTAAAGAAGCCAAACCCAACAAAACCCGTACCAAAGGCAAAGGATAACCTCTTTCGTGGCATCTGAACTGATCATTGGTGAAGAAACAATTCTACCGGGTGAATCTCGAAAAATAGAGCTCCCGATAGGACGACTATACACCGACACCAGTATGTTTCTGCCAGTTTATGTTAAACGTGGCCGAAAAAGCGGGCCGACTTTTTTTGTCAGTGCCGCCATACACGGTGATGAACTGAATGGCGTTGAAATTATTGGTCGATTGATAAAAAGCAAAAGCCTAAAAAATCTGAAAGGCACTTTGATCGCCGTACCACTTGTTAACGCTTACGGCGTATTAAATCACAGCCGTTATTTACCTGACCGACGTGACTTAAACCGCACATTTCCCGGTACACGCAAAGGCTCTTTGGCCAGTCGAATAGCCTTTATATTTATGAACGAAATTGTCAGTAAGTGCCAGTATGGTATCGATCTTCACACTGGCGCTTTACATCGCAGCAACCTACCACAAATTCGCGCCAACCTGGACGATCAAAAAACCTTAGAGCTGGCAAAGTCCTTTGGTGTTCCGGTGCTTATCAATTCCAACCTGCGAGATGGCTCGCTTCGTCAAAGTGCCAGTGAAAAAGGCATCAAAATCTTATTGTACGAAGCGGG
The DNA here is from genome assembly GCF_055326765.1 of Pleionea sp. WD8-19. Lineage (NCBI taxonomy): Bacteria > Pseudomonadati > Pseudomonadota > Gammaproteobacteria > Oceanospirillales > Pleioneaceae > Pleionea > Pleionea sp. WD8-19. Next base: position 49,027 of record NZ_JBUZOU010000013.1, read on the forward strand.
TGAAGCCCTTAGGTTTGATGAATTAAGTATACGAGCAGGTTACCGCGGTATAATTAATGTCATGCGTCAGCTTGGCATGCTGGCAAAGCGTATCTCTAAAAAACCACCGATAGAGCCCTTTGTCGCTCGCGAAAGCGGCTGGGTACGAGCCCCGGAGAGTGGCTTTGTGTTTCATAAGCATCAGCTAGGCGATATGGTCACCAAAGGAGAAGTGCTTGCCACGATTAAAGATCCTTTTGGTGAAGTGATTGATGAAGTAAAAAGTAATGCCGATGGCATCATTATTGGTAAGCAGAATATTCCTCTGGTACACGAAGGTGAAGCCATATACCACATTGCCTATTTTCGTCGTCCGGATGATGTGGTTGAAAGCATTGAGCAGCTACAAGATAATCTGGTACCAATAGATGATTAAACGTCCTAAATGCCTGATCGCAGGCCTGCTAAGAGAGCAATCATGTGAGTAAGCAACACAAAAAGCAGATTGTCGGAATGACCGAGTTATGCAACCTACCGGAACTTGAAATTACCGGGTTGCATGTGCGTGTAGATACCGGAGCAAAAACGTCATCTCTTCACGTTGACAACCTGCAGGAATTTAAAAAAAACAACAAACTTTGGGTAAGCTTCGACATCCATCCGGATTATCACAACGTCGATTATATTGTACGTCGTGAGGCTAAAGTAAAAGACATTCGAACCATAAAAAGCTCTAATGCTCTAAAGGAACACCGTTATGTAATTGATACGCCAATTCAAATGGGTGATGACGAATGGACTATTGAATTGACATTAACCGATCGCTCAGGAATGACCTACCTGATGCTGTTGGGGCGAGAAGCGATGTCAGGTCGCTTATTGGTAGACCCAGAAAAAGAATACGTACTCGGACAATAATGAAAGGAGCGGCAACCAGCGCTCCTTTCATTAGACGGCAACAGCTTTAAGCTTCGAGCGCGTCTTCAAAATCGTCGCCGACAGATTCGTCACTGTCGCTATCGAAATCATCGTCCATATCATTCGCAGCTCGGCGTGTGGTTAACCAGACAGGCGAACGATTACAACGTTTCAAGTATTTCAACCAGGCTTTCTCGCCAACGGATTCCGCAGCAACCTCACCTCGCAAAACTTGAATAAAGCGCTCGTCTTCCGCGGTGGGGTCAGCGACCTGACCTTCACTCAACGCCTTAAACAACAACCCAAATTTTTCCAAATGATTCACTTCGGAAATAGTAAAATCACCGGAGCGCGCAAACCCGTAAGGAAAATGTCGGTCATCAAAATAACGCTTGCTGAGAAAGTAGTCTCTTGATTGCATGGCCAGTACCTTCTTGCTGATCAATTTGAGCGACTTTTACCAAAAAAATCGCTCAATGTTTAACAAAAAATATCTATCGATACAATCAATGTTTGCGATAGCTTTAAGTTTATTTATTTTAGATGAATAAACTCTATGCTGCCTGCTCAGACAGTGTTTTAATAGCCTGATTAATCAAGCATTGTTCGTACACTTGATCGAACTTGTCTTCTTCGACATTTAACGCTTCTTCGGAACAGCTTTCTTCGATTCGTTGAGCATCATCATAAGTCAGTACATCGGTGTGATGGAACATGCTTCCATTCAATCGGTCATCACATTGAATCACCAAACGGCTATGAGCAGGATCGGCTAACCCCAACACATCAGCCGCCGAACTGCATACCTGTTTCACTTCTACCACATCTTCTGCCTGTAGATTAAGCGCAAGAAGTGAACAAAAGATGACAGTGATTGATTTTAACGATTTCATTCAGTTTCTCTCTCCGTAATATAAAAGGAATCGGTTGGAATATTGGATGAGGACTGATATAAGATAAAACGAATTTTTTAACTCCTGTCGAGAAATAAAAGTGTATAACCTAGACATCAGTCTGCTGAGAACGTTTTTGGAATTGAACAAGACGCGACACTTCGGTAAAACGGCTGAAAATCTTTATTTAACGCAGTCTGCGGTCAGTTCTAGAATTAAGCAGCTGGAAGATATATTGGGCGTATCACTATTCCAACGGTATCGCAATAATATTCAGCTTACCCCTCAAGGGGAGCGACTCATTCCCCATGCTGAACTTATGCTAAATAATTGGACACAAGCCATGCAAGAAGTCTCCCTACCCGATTCAGGGGTACAACTGGTTATGGCTGCGCCACAGTCGGTTTGGGAAGCTCGATTATCAACGTTGCCGTTGCAGTTATTGCAACAAAATCCCAACCTGCACGCCCGCGCTGAGTCACTTGACAGTCAAACGATACTGCGTCGATTGCAGGAGCACACTGTCGATATTGGTTTTTCCTTTGATCCGTCTAAAGTGGATGAAATCAATTGCCGTAAATTGTTAGACATTGAGCTTAAACTTTACAGCTCCGAGAAAGATCAAAACTTCGGACAGATCAGTGACGATCGTTACGTGCTGGTGGATTGGGGACAAAGTTTTTCAGCTTTACATGCTCGAGCACTCCCGAAAATCCGTTCGCCGCGATTACACGCGAGTGACTGGTTAATGGCAGCTGACTACCTCACTCAATTGGGAGGCAGTGCCTTTTTACCTACAACCTTGGTCGAGTCTAACAAATACCCATTACATCCCGTTGTGGATTCGCCGTCAATGAGCCGTGAAGTTTACTTGTGTTATCACTCATCGAAACAAAAACAGGACGATTGGAACGTCCTGCTTAAGTCGATCGATGACATTTTCAGCGTTCGCTGAAAAAGCCTTAGTGGTCCGCTAATTTAACGGCCGTTCCATAGGCGAGCAGCTCTGCTGCCCCCTGCGCCATTAGACTCGTGCTAAACCGGGTACAGACGACGGCATCTGCACCCATTCGCTTGGCTTCTTCTACCATACGATCTAAGGCTTGTTCTCGACTTTCAGCCAACAACTTGGTGTATTCATGCACTTCGCCTCCAACCAAGCCTCGTAACCCTGCCATAATGTCGCGGCCGAGGTGCCTTGCTCGTATGGTATTACCTCGAACCAGCCCTAAAGTACTGACAATTTTTTTCCCCGGAATATCGTCCCCGGTTACCACTAAAATATGACTCATAGATCCACTCCTTTATAGCGATCGGTTTTTCTTGCGATCAGTCGTTGTCGTAATACCGTTAAAAACAAAAAGGCAATGCCACCGTAAATGGCGCTAATGGTCAGCTTTAACCACAGTTCCGTTGTATCTTGAACAAAGAACTGATAAGCCACAAAGCCAACAATGATGGATAGCCCGATAATGAGTAGCACCCATCCAATCCATTGCATACCACGTGCCGGCTTATCCGACATCAGCTGCTGTAACTCTTTTTCACTCATGGTTTGCACCTCCAGCTGCGCAACTTGATGCTGCATGGCTTTCAAGTCGTTATACACCTTACGGCAATCATTGCACTGCTCAAGATGCAGATGCACCAGTTGCGATTGCTGCTGGGTTAGTTCGCCATCTAAGTATCCGCTAATTTGCTCGGCAACCTGTTCACAATTAAGACTCATGTTCATTCACCTTCGTCTTCTGTCATAAGTTTTCGCAGCGCCAACCGGGCGCGATGCAATCGAGACATGACCGTACCCACCTCCACTTCGAGTATGTTAGCAATTTCTGCGTAGCTGAAACTTTGCCAGTCTTTTAACAAGATAATATCTCTGTGCTCTTCGGAAAGCTTTGCTAGCGCCTTATGCAATCGAGCTCGCGCTTGCTTAGCCTGCCATAACTCTTGCGGGTCATCTTCACTATTCGAAGCCAGGGTTTGCTCATTAATTGGCTCGGCTTTTCGGAACTTTTGTGCACGAATGCGATCGATCACCTTATTGCGTACCACTTTAAACAACAGCATCCGAAACTGATTGGAGTCGTCTGGCAGCTGGCTTAGCTTCAACAACGAGTAGCAGGCATCCTGAAGAGCATCGTGGGCGTCGTCACGGCAACGTAGCATTTGAAATGCCATTGCGAATGCGCTTTGTGAATGTTGTTGTATGTACTGATTGAACACCTGATGTCTCATTGTTTACGCCTGTTTAGGGGTATAACGACTGATCGCTGATTTTATTTCGTATAAACCCAAAATTTTTTTAAGTTTGATTTTACTTGAATGCAGCCCAGATCCAGTCCACAATTTTGCGTCAATAAAATCATAGACTTAAAAACAAATGGAAATCTTTCTCCTCTTCAGCATTTTAGTAGTCCCGGTATTACTGTTGTCCTCTCCAATTGTATTATTTACCTTAAAAGGCCGTCCCGATATCAGCCGCTGGTATCTGTTAGCAATGGCTTTGGTGCAAATCGCGATTCTTGTGACTCATTGGCAAAAACTGGTGGCTGCGGCGGCCTGGGTTATGATTTTAGTGGGAATATCACAAGTTCTCGGATGTATCTTTACTTGGTATAAATCCAGAGACGCTCTATGGCTGAACTTATTGATCAGTTGCCTATGCTTTAATGGCATTTTAATCTACATTGGCTATCAGTATGCAGGAATGGTGCTTTAGCGCTTTTTAAAGGCAATGAAAATCACTTTTTTATAAGTAACCAATAATATTAAAAAGGTGGGTTACGCTATCGCTCGACATCTGATTCCGTATCACCTAAAGCGCCGACATCTGGTGCACTTCCTCCTACATCCATACGGTCGAAACCCGCCTTTCAACAAGCTTTCTCGAAAGTTTAAAACATCGTGTTTTCGTTTTTCGAAGTTTCAGGAATGGCCTGGATCACATCCCAGTGTTCAACAATTTTTCCATTTTCCACGCGAAAAATATCAACAATGGCGCCACCTCTGGGTTGTGGCCAGTTGTAATTTTTTACATGCAGTACGACCAAATCTCCTTCTGCAACAACACGAACAATTTCACCGGAAGCTTCTTTTCTTTTAGGAAGACGCTTAATCAAGGCGCGTAAAGCTTCTTTACCGTCGGCTACATTTGGATTGTGTTGTATGTATTTATCGCCGATATAGTCATCAATAGCCTCGGCATGACGGTGAAACAATACTTCGGTGTAAAAATCTGTTACAAGTTTTTTGTTCGCTTCTAGTGATTCTTGATTCGCACTCGCATGAACAGAAAGAGAGAAAAGAATCATCGTGAACATTAATTTAATTTTCATTGCGTTCCTTAACTTTACCAGTGAATAAAATCGTTTATTTGAAAATGTACGGCTCGAAAACCGGGGAGTCTTGCGTTATTCCCAGGCTACGGTAAAAAAGAAACAACTCTAAACAATCAGGGTATTATTTACCACATGTGATTTTGTAAAAATATCTTTATACGCTACAAAAATTGCAGCTATGTATGTTGGAAATAAAATAATCCATCCAAGAAATATTGGCATTGTTGCAAATACACTCAATACAGACATAACCACAAAAAAAATAGAAAAAGCAGGTATGTTTCTTAAGCAACCTAAAAAACTATATTGAACAGCTTTAAATATTGAAACTCTATGAATGGCTATTAATGCAGGAGCAAATATTGTTGCCATATTGACCGGTATCATTGATAAAACTGCGAAAATGACAGCTTTTATAAATGCTGGATCCTGAATTAGTTTAATGAGTTCTTCCGACTTTAATCCCGGAGCATAAAGCTTTTCACTTAATTCATAAAATGCGATATAAGATACTAACGAACCAATTATTGAAGATATGATAGATAAAAGAATTAAAACCGAAATATTGGACTTAAACCCCTCGAACAAGTAACTAACCGAAAACTCCCCACCTTCATATTGAGCCTTACAGCCTAAAATTAAACCAGCCACCCAAACAAGTGAAGTTATCGATAAAAATAATTGCCCTATTACTGGAACTAGCCCACTTCCCAAAAAAATTGCAAGGCCAATAAATAATGTGATTATCCAAGGACCAGGTGATTTAGCGAAATATCTAAATCCTTCAACAAGCCATTCGAAACCTCGTACTGCAGAAACAGACTTTGGTAAATCGAGCTCCAGCATCAATTCTTTGTTTTCACGAGACTCGTCTGGTGACTGATTTGGAATATTTTCCGACACGTTATCTCCAATTGGTATATTTATTAATTTCGCAAACATTTTTACACAGAAAACAGAGGAAGAGAATCTTAGCGGCTACTATGCTTACTGCTCAAGCAATCGTTTATTAAAAGTGGCTTAGTTTCAATGCCAATCGTTGTCTTCACCGAGAATTTAAAACGCCATATTGATTGCCCGTCACTTCAAGTAAAAGGGTTAAGGGTAATCGACGCTTTAAACGAGGTATTTCTAGCGAATCCGGCCCTGAAAAGTTATGTCTTAGACGACCAAGGGAGGCTGCGCAAGCATATGTTGATCGCTGTAGACGGTCAAACAATAAGCGACCGAACTAATCTCACCGACTCAGTGAAGGAAGACTCCGAAATATTCGTGATGCAAGCATTATCAGGCGGCTAAGGGAGAAATTTGATGAATACACTGGCTCTTATTGCAACTCGTAAAGGCTTATATCAACTGACCGATCACTTATCTTTACTGCCTGTTGAGTTCGCTGGAGTTCCGGTAACCATGACGTTGGCCTCAGCCGCTCACACTACCTGGTATGCTGCGCTTGACCACGGTCACTTCGGCGTTAAATTGCATCGGTCCAACGATGCCGGTCGCAGTTGGCAAGAAGTGAACGCACCGAGTTACCCAGAAGATAAAGACAAAGAAAAAGGTGCCAGTTTAAAACTCATATGGTCCATGGAATTTGCTGAATCAGGGCAAAACGATAAGCTTTGGGCAGGCACCATTCCTGGCGGTTTATTTTATTCGGAAGATGGGGGTGAAAGTTGGCGATTGAATGAACCGCTTTGGAAGTTTAAGCAACAACAAGAATGGTTTGGCGGCGGATTCGATGAGGCAGGCATTCATTCCATTTCTGTGCATCCCAACGATTCAAAGCAGGTACTTATAGCGGTTTCCTGTGCCGGCGTTTGGGGAACTCGGGATCACGGAGAAAACTGGGAGAACTTATCCAAAGGAATGCGCGCCGCTTATATGCCTCCGGAACAACAGTTCGACCCTTTAATTCAAGATCCACACCGTATGGTGCAGTGTCCAACAGCGCCTGATCATTTATGGGTACAACACCATAATGGTATTTTTCATTCTACTGACGGTTCAAAAAGTTGGCAGGAAATTGAAAATGTAAAGCCTTCCAATTTCGGATTTGCTGTAGCCGTGCATCCTGACGATCCCAAAAGTGCCTGGTTTGTTCCCGGGGTAAAAGACGAATGCCGTATTCCTGTTGATGGCAAATTAGTAGTCAATCGCACCCGCGATGGCGGCGAAACTTTCGAACAACTCTCGGAAGGGCTTCCTCAAAGCAATTGTTTCGATGTGGTGTTTCGTCACGCTTTGGATATTGACCAAAGTGGCCATCGATTGTTAATGGGCTCCACTACGGGTAATTTATGGCTCAGTCAGGATCAAGGTGACAGTTGGGTGTGCTTGACGAACTACTTGCCGCCAATTTATTCGGTGCGTTTTATTAAGTAACAGTCACTTTATCGCAGATGACATCAACCCCACTCGCTGCCACTTCTGCCACTGCAATGTTTCGCGATTTTTCAATCGCTTTAAACTACGAAATAATGCCTGAAACTCTACAATATCGACGATGTAAAATACCACCCACGCAACCGGTGCCAAAAGTAACAGGTTTAAATGAAAACGTGACTGACTGTCACTGATCACCTGATACCCTACCAGCGATGTAATAAATAAAATAACAAACACTAAAGGCAAATAGTCTGCAGTAAAAATAGTGTATCCATAAAAAATACTGAGTAATACACCTTCCATCAATAACAAAATTTCCGAGTACACAGCAAGTGGCAGTATTAAACAAGAAAGATACTTGGAATGTTGAGGCTGCAAACTAAAAAATAATTTACCATGCTTTAAAAAGGTTAATATACGCCCATACTTCCAGCGTAACCGTTGCCGACACAACGCTTTCCAATCGGAAGGTCCCTCAGTATAAACAACCGCGTCAGCGGCATATCGAGTTTTGTAGCCGTGGTGTAAAAGTCTTGTCGACATTTCAATGTCTTCTGTAATGATATTTTCATCAAAGCCACCTACATCCATTAATGCTGTTTTACGATAAGCCGCGGCAGCGCCACCAATGATATATACCGACCCAAATAGCGAGTCAGCGCGCTTAAAAAAGAAACCATACAGATACTCAAGTTGTTGCAAAATTTCAATGGGTTTACGTCGGTTTCCAATCACGACATTTCCGGCCACGGCTGCAACATCTTTAGAGCTGAATCGTTGTACCAAACGCGTAATCGCCATTGAGTCCATAACGCTGTCAGCATCAATCGTAACAATAAACTCACCATCGGCGACTTTTAAAGCTTCATTCATCGCTTTTGCTTTTCCACCGTTAGGTAAACGCAAGTATTTAATACTCACCGGAAGTTTTTTTCGTTCGTGGCTAGCAATAAAACGAGAAACCAATTGATGCGTATTATCCGTTGAACCGTCATTTACCACGATAATTTCTAAATTAACGTATTGCGCATTGACGACAGAGCGTAGTGTTTTGATAATCCCAACTTCTTCGTTCCATGCGGGAATTAATACCGAAACTTTAGGTTGCCGAGCAAGTTCCAGTCGCTGTCGCTTATCGATAAAACCGTAAGCAAATGAAGAGATCAACTGCACAGCGTACTTAATTAAAATGGGTAACAATAGAAAAAAAATGGCCACACGCACAGGCGTTAATGCACCGATAGGGGTATGCGGAATGGTCAACGCCAATACAAATACCGCCGCTGAAATTAGGTAAAAAAAGGTAACCCAGAGCGCAAAAGGGCTCAGTTTTTTTATTGATTGAAACATTGAGAGTAACGATTCCCCGGTAAACCATTGTCAATTAAAACTGACGAATCGACCCGTCTTTCCCTGAGTGGGTATATGATTATTATTGGCGCGAAATTATGCCAGCGGTTGAATCGTTTAAACAGTGCTTTGTTATTTCTTTTTGAACTGGCTCACAGAAGTCGATGTTTTACAAATCAATAAGTAGGTGAACAATGCCCTTCAGCGAACGACCTCAACAGGCACAATTAAATGCTTTGGTACATCTGAATAGTTCTACATTCACTATGCCTGTCAAAGTCATAATCCTTTACATAGCTTGAATAGCGTATTCGCTTCGAATGTTATTTAGCGACACCGAGTCCGGCAAAATACTGCTTAAAGACCGATGCTTCAATTGCAAAAGTACCATCCGGGTTCGCCAACTGAATCGGACGCCACCAGCTCACATCGTGCAAGTACACAGTACCACTACGTGAGCCTACGGAGGCTTCCTTTTGTCCCCAAGGGTTTCGCAACAACACGTATTTTTTGTTGCAATGATAATCCCAACCTAAAATGGTATAACAATGCGAACCAACGATATTGGCATCGTTATAGTCCAGACCATCAGGCGCACTACCATACGTCCAACAAGTCATGGGATGAATAGTACGTCGCCCCATAGAATTACTGCGAACCAGATCCCAAATCTGATTACCACTTAATGACTCATTGTTATAATAGAAGCGCTTACCACCATTAAGTTGTGCAGTAGCATACACACAATCCCCCCAACCGGTCGCTGTGATGTCTGGGTGGTCTGTTGTAGTACCCGTTTCTAATTTGGCAAATGCTTTTTCATAAATTGCTGGCCAAATCTCACCTGCCTCGCTAGAACGACAATAGATAAAGTTACCCGTTGTACTGTTCACCGGAACCGTATCGGTCACTTCAACTTCTTTATCAATTTGACCATTACTGTCGGGCTTAAAGAACTTAATTAAATTAGTGAATTGCTGTTGGCCGGTACCGGTCGCTCTGGTTAGGTGTGAAACACGATAGGGCGTCGCCCAGGCGACAGCAGACAAAGCGGCAATAAAATAACAGTTTGCCACCGCGCCCTGAACCGGATCAAAAAACTCGGCGGTTTCATTAAAGAAAGTCCCTTTGTCTTGCCACACTGCATTAGCCGGTGTCCAGCCATCCTTTTTACCGTGTTTCATTTCTGGATCAAAAGCCACTGAATTAATGATTTCTGGGCGAAAAACTTTGGCCAGCGATTGCAACCGCTCTTTTTCCGGAATTCGAATAGTGAGAGCGATTGTATGCGGATTGCAAAGATCAATTTTCTGCACTTGCAAGCGCGTAACATCGTCTACCTGAAAACGCGCCCCTAAATCACCTAACTGTTTCACTTCGGTTAATTGGTCGAGCGGTAACTCGAGATCATTAATATCAGTATTAAGTGTTACATCCAGTAGAGGGGAGCGAAATCGTTCCAGCTGTTTTTGTTTATTTAGCTTTAATCCAATATACAGAGGCCCTTCGAACTTCGGGTCAAACAGTTCCTGGTAAGGTGTTTGTAATAGGTTTTCCAACAACTGAGGCACATCATCCACTTTGTGCCAATCGATTCGCCGGCCAGAAATATATTCGGCGAGCGCATACGGGTTGATCACGCCCACCTTTCGTGCTGCATTTTTATCGCTTTCAAACAGTGTTTTTTCCATGATGATTCTCCATTACAATTTATGGTAAAAGTACTTTTACTTTGCCACGTTTCTTGAGCAAGGACAGAAGGGCTTCTTCTTAAACAACACATCGCTTTTAGAAATAAAGTATTTGGAGCAGCACGCAAAACAAGAACGCCAGATTAGAAGTGGTAGGAAGGAAGTCGAAATTGAAGTGCTGCTTCCTATTACTCAAGAGTAGACATTCAATAGTCTAGAAGGCTTTGCAAAAACAGCAATGTCATTACAATCACAAATCAAGAAATACATCGACTTTTAATCCATTTATCTCACTTCAGAAATGCCAACTTGCGATAAAGGAATGGTTTCCACCTTTAAATACCTAAAGAATGATCAATGATTGCTCGCAATAGCAATCTCCATTAATCTCTGCTCAAGACAATCCAACTTGTGAAATCTCGAAAGACTATTATTCTTGTAACAGAGGGTTTTGAATTTTACTGGTGTTGTACAATACCGGTGACTGATCCTTCAGATAAAATTAAGAACCAAAGTTGTACTGAGGAATACCACCAATGGAAGATCTGAAAGAGGGACAACCCGCTGTTGTTTCGGACTCTATTACCCATATTTGGCAAATTGGTAATCATCGGGTCGATTTTAACCAAGGTACTATCACAAGGCCCAATGGCGCTACTGAATCGATTCCCCCAAAAGTACTGCATACTCTGCGGGTATTGATCGCCAATCGACACAAATTCATCAGTATTCCCGAACTGACTCATTTGATTTCGGAAAAAGTGACCATAGGAGAAACATCTGCGCGCCAATATATAAGGCAGATCCGAAACTTACTCGAGGACGATGACAAAACCGGCATTGAAACCCGCCCCGGATACGGTTACCGATTCAACTTTCCGGTAAGCCCTTGCCCTGCAGCTTCTCGCAAAAACAACTCACTTAGCCGGTCGGCAGCACGCTTCGGCTCTCCCGTTATCTGGCTATCATTACTCATGTCGCTGGCCACCATCGCGGTTATCAGTTGGCTTCTTTTTCCATTTCCAACCCATGATAAAACACGGCTTTACAGTCATGGCTATACCCCCGTGACCTACCTTGATGGATTGGAGTTTTTCCCATCCACTTCTCCAAATGGCAAATACCTGGTTTATAGCTATCAGCCGCGCGGAAAATCCAACTGGCAGTTGTATTTACGCGACTTAAATTCTGAGCTATTGCTACCTCTAACCGACGGACGTTATAACGACAAACACGCTAAATGGTCGCTAGACGGAAATTTCTTGACGTTTACACGCTTCGAAGGCAATCACTGTACATTTATGGTGGCCGAGTTTGATAGTGAACTGAAGCAGTTACGTCAACCACGGGCCGCTCGAGCTTGCCCGCAAGGCACTATGGGAGCACAGGCAGTGCTCTGGAAAGATAACCGCGGACTGTATATCGCTGAAGACGATGCACTCAACTCACCTTACACGCTCTATTCCTATGCATTCGATACACAGGAAAATATTCAGCTCACAACCCCTTACCCAGCGAGCAAAGGCGACTACTTTCTCGAACTCTCACACCAAGGTGACAAGCTGGCTTTTTTACGTAGCAAAACCAGTGATAAAAAAGAAGTTTGGGTGTTAGATATTGCGACGGGTGAAAGCCGTCTGGTAGATTCTGTAAACTTTACCCTGTATAAAGTCAGCTGGTCAGCGGACGACCGCTTTTTGATTTACAAAGATGATTACAACCGAGTGATTCGGAAAAACCTACAAGAAGGTAAAAAAGAAATCATAGCGCAGGCCTCAACGCCCATTTATGCGCCCGTAATTATTGATTACCAGGATAACCGCATAGCGGCAATGCAAGGCGGACTCTCACGCACAGCTATTGTGAAAGATCGACTCGATAACAAAGCCGCCATTCCAATGGTAGAAACCTCGTTCCGTGAGTACCTACCCACCGTATCCAGCGATGGCAAGCGATTGGCTTGGATTTCAAATCGCACCGGTCTGTATCAGATTTGGTATCGAGATGAAATGGGGCAAGAAACCCGGCTGACCAAGCTGCGTCGTATTACCCGCTTCACTTCGCTGAGCTTTAGCCCTAATGGTCAAAAACTGGGAGGCAGCGCCGACGGTCAATGGTTTGTCTACGACTTTAATACCGAAAAGCTGTATTGGAGCACCCAAAAAGAAGCCTATATCAACAACTTTTCCTGGCGAGCAGACTCTGTTCACGCACTCATTGCCAAACACAATAACGGCCACCACAGTCAATACCAGCTCAATACCGACAGTGGAGAAGACACTCTGTTTGAGTTGTTTCCGAATGCGTTCATGGTCATCGAATCCGTTGATGGTGAGTTTCTTTACGCTTGGAACTTTCATAGTAAACGCATTCGCTACATCAACACCCAAGCTCAAACTTCTCATGAGCTACCTATTACAACCGACTATGCCAGCACTAACCAATGGAGCTTGACACAACAAGGCCTATACTTGGTGCGCCAGACAGGACCACATCAACAACTGTATTTCATATCTCGCAATGGCGACAAAATTGAACTGATCAATCCCGAGTTAGGTTCGACTCAAATCAGCGCGCCTCAGTCGGGCGAGTGGCTCGCTACCACTCGCTCAACGCAGGGATACACCGAGTTTATTCTTTTGTAAGCTCAATATTTATTATCGAGATAACTTAAGCTATTTTCTCAATGCCCGATATTATTCACGCGTTCTATCACTAGAAATCACACCTCTTTTTTTTCAATCCCTTACACTCTGACTTAGTGAGACGTCTCAACTAAGCCGTTAATTTTTTCCGCAAACCACAAGGTTAGAGCTATGTTAATGAACAATTTCTGGTGGTTACTGATCGCATCGCTATTTGGCGGCGATATAGAGCTGTCTACAACTTACAAGTCACAAATACAACCCTCAATAATGGAACAACCAATAATACAACCCAAAAGCTGTACCCCATATCCAGAGTGTGAGGACTGGGAGCAAGATCCGAATAAAAGCGGCTCTAACAACGGTTGAAGTAACTGACTTTAAGCTTTGAATAGACACCACTTTGTAAATGGAAGACGACTCAAAATAGCATGAGCAGTGGTACTTTTTTTCAAGGAATGACGCTATTTTGTGCCGACTTCTAGTTACATCAAGCGCAAAACCGACCTATGAGACAAGGAACTCCTGTGGCAGGACGCCACTTATTTTAAACGGCAACCTGTTCAGCTAAATAACAACCCACCCCAACCTTTGACAAACATAGGGGTTTCACAGTATAACCTCCCACATGAACGTAATAATTACCCCCAACAAGTCTTCAGGCGCCATTTTTGCCAGCCGCAACGGCTGCAAAAACGTCTACATTTAAGCACGAACCTCATTTCAAATTACTGCGGTATGACCTTACTGTTTGCGCGTTCTATTTCAACTACAATAATCGGATACCTTTGAAGGAATGAATCATGACCGAAAACCGTTCAAATCCCAGCCAGCGCATCGATTCAAAAAAAGCGCCAGAGCCCGTTGGTCTTTATCCGCACGCACGCCGAGTTGGCAATTTATTATTTCTCTCTGGAGTCGGCCCTCGCCAGCGGGGTAGCAAAGACATTCCCGGTGTAACTCTTGATGCCAATGGCCAAATTGTCGACTACGATATTGCCGCACAGTGTCGCAGTGTGTTCGATAATATTCGTTGGATCCTCGAAGAATCCGGTTCCAGTTGGGAACAGTTAATCGACGTCACCGTTTTTCTAACGAACATGAAAGATGATTTTAAAACCTACAATGAGGTTTATGCCGAATATTTCAAAGACAACCAGCCTTGTCGAACGACGATTGAGATCAATGCGCTGCCCACGCCTATAGCAATCGAGCTCAAATGCGTTGCAACGATTGATTAAAAGTAAGCCAATAGCAGCTCATAACTTGTAGGCTGTGGTGGTGGAGTAACGCAACCCAACGGAAACACACTGGGACTGCCCGTGCAATTAAAATTTAAAGTTTGAAACCAGGAGTCGCTATGAGTGCACCGATGCAAGTGATCAATTTTCAACAATGGATCGATAACAACCGTGACAAACTGAAGCCACCGGTGTGCAACAAAGAAGTCTACCGCGAAGGTGACATGATCATCATGGTGGTTGGTGGGCCAAACGGACGAAAGGACTTCCACTACAATGAAGGTCCAGAGTTTTTTTACCAACTCGAAGGTGAAATGTTACTACGTACCCAACAAAACAACCAAGTGGTCGATTACCCGATTAAAGCCGGCGAAATCTTTTTATTACCACCCAAAATTCCTCACTCTCCTGTAAGGTTCGCAAACTCCATCGGTCTGGTGATTGAGCAGGTGCGTCGGCCGGAAGACACAGATGCCTTAATGTGGTTTTGCGAAGCTTGTAACCATAAGTTGTACGAAGAACGCTTTCCACTTCGCGATATTGAAAAAGACTTTGGGGCCGTGTTCAATCGTTTTTTATCCAGCGAAGAATTACGTACCTGCGATGCTTGTGGGAACGTCATGCCACACAACCAATACGAGTTTGAATCATGAAACTGATCCTGTCTTTGGCGGATAACCGCTATCGGGTAAAAGCAAACGAGCCACATTCATTGGCTATTCCACTCGATTTCAACGGACCGCAACCCAATCACTTTGGTGCAAAAAAAGCCACCCAACTAACACTGGAAGACAATGGTTTTGTCGGCGATACCTCTCGAGGTGGCAGTTGCAATGTAAAACAAGTCACACTGGTACCGCATTGTAATGGCACCCACACCGAATCGGTCGCTCATATCATTGATTCTCCAGTTGCCGTTGGCGAATTAGCATGCGAGCTTGTACCAGCAACGGTCATTACTCTGTTACCGGAACATGGCGCAGTAACACACGATAGTTATCGACCTGAGCTGGAAGAAAACGATAAGGTGATATCGAAAGCCATGTTGGTGCAGGAGCTTTCAATGATTGATCATCATTGGTTAGAAGCGCTCGTCATTCGAACATTACCCAATCCGCAGGTAAAAATGCGCCAAACATACGATATCGATCATCAACCGCCCTTTTTCACCAGCGAAGCCATCGACTATTTGAACGCAAAAGGCGTCAAACACTTATGCGTTGATTTCCCATCGATCGACAAAATGTACGATGAAGGGTTACTGAGCAATCATCACCAATTCTGGCAGGTAAAAGATAAATCGCTCGAGCTCGACGGTCACGTGCTTCAGCAAAAAACCATTACCGAAATGATCTACGTCAGTGACGCCATCAACGATGGTCATTACCTATTAAGTTTAAACATTGCCCCTTTTCAATCTGATGCGGCGCCGAGTCGTCCGCTGCTATACCCTGTGGAGATAATTGAATGAGTTACCGCTTTCCATTCAAAAATACCTTAACTTTTGCACAACAAATGGATGCCGATGATCCCTTACACGATCTGCGCAATGAGTTTCATATTCCAAAACAAGCCAATGGTGAAGACGAAATTTATTTTTGTGGCAACTCACTGGGTTTGCAACCAAAGCGAACACAAGAATATTTGAATTATGAATTATCTCAATGGCAAAAACTTGGCGTAAAAGGTCATTTTTCAGGAGATTTTCCATGGATGCCTTATCATGAATTTTTAACCGATGGCTTTGCCGAACTCGTTGGCGCACAACCTTCTGAAGTGGTCGCGATGAACTCCCTCACCGCTAATTTGCATTTTATGATGGTAAGTTTTTATCGCCCGACGGAAAAACGTTTTAAAATTTTGATCGAAGATCATGCCTTTCCTTCCGATCACTACGCGGTAGAGTCTCAAGTAACATTTCATGGTTTCAAACCTGACGATGCCTTGTTATTGATTAAGCCGCGCGATGGAGAAAGTACCTTTCGGACTGAAGACATTCTCGATGTGATCGAGCGCGAAGGCGACAGTATTGCCCTAATTATGTTACCCGGCGTGCAATATTACACGGGGCAGGTTTTCGATATGAAAGCGATCACCGAGGCCGGTCATGCCAAAGGATGCAACGTTGGTTTTGATCTGGCGCATGCGGCCGGCAATATTACGATGCAACTGCACAACTGGAACGTGGATTTTGCCTGCTGGTGTACTTATAAATATTTGAACTCGGGTGCCGGTTCTGTCGCGGGTTGTTTTGTGCATGAGCGACATCATAGTAATAAAAACTTACCACGCTTTGCAGGCTGGTGGGGACATAATAAAAAGACGCGCTTTAAAATGGAAAATCACTTTGATCCCATTGAAAGTGTCGAAGCCTGGCAGTTATCGAACCCTCCTATTCTGTCGTTAGCAGCTATTCGTGCTTCGCTCGACACCATCAAACAAGCTGGAGGTATTGACGCGCTACGCGAGAAGTCATTAAAGCTCACTGGATTTCTGCGCTTTTTATTGCAACAGGAATTGGGCGACGATATTGCCATTTTAACACCGGAAAACAGTGATGAGCATGGGAGTCAACTGAGTCTTACTGTTGATACACACGGATTGGATGGCAAAGTGGTATTTGAACGTATTGAAGCTGCAGGCGTTACCGGAGACTGGCGTTACCCCAATGTGATTCGAGTGGCACCGGTTCCGCAATACAATAGCTTTGAAGATTGCTACCGTTTCGTTCAAATACTAAAACAAAGTTTGCAGGTCTAACGGAAGCATTATGAGTCAAAACACACAGCAAAAAATCACTTTAATTGGTGCCGGACTGGTAGGCAGTTTAACTGCCGTATTTCTTGCCAAACGTGGCTATTCGGTCGACATTTACGAACGTCGCCCCGACATGCGAAAAGAAAGCATTTCTGCCGGTCGCTCCATCAATTTGGCATTGGCCAATCGCGGAATTTATCCATTACAACAAGCTGGACTCATGCCAGCAGTGGAAAAAATGTTAACACCAATGAAAGGGCGCATGATCCACGACATAGAAGGCAACCAAACTTTACAGCCATACGGACAACGACCGGAAGAAGTGATTTATTCGGTGTCGAGAGCCGATTTAAATAAACTGTGTATGACCGCCGCAGAACAACACGGCAACGTTAACCTCTATTTTAATCAACGCTGTATCGATGTTGACTTTGACAATATGCAATTGCTCTTAAAAGATGAAATCAGCGGTGAAGAATATCAACGCCCCTTTGAACGCGTGATTGGCACCGACGGCAGCGCTTCAGCCGTTCGCGATGCCATTCATAAGCGTCAATCGACACACCATTCGGTCGAACCACTGGGTCACAGCTACAAAGAACTCAGCATTCCACACGATGCTAACGGCCATTTTAAAATGGAGTCTGAAGCTCTGCATATTTGGCCGCGTGGCGGCTATATGGTTATCGCGTTACCAAATAAAGACGGCAGTTTTACGGTTACATTGTTTATGCCTAATCAAGGCGACATCAGTTTTCAATCCATTAACGATAGCGCGGCACTGCTCGCGTTTTTTCAACAGCAGTTTCCCGATGCGTTAGCGCTTATGCCAGAACTAACTAAAGATTATTTTGAAAATCCAACCGGCAACTTGGCAACGGTGCGTTGTGCTCCCTGGCATTATCAGGATAAAGCACTTTTAATTGGCGATGCCGCTCACGCCATTGTGCCTTTTCATGGTCAGGGAATGAACTGCGGTTTTGAAGATGTATCCGAGCTGGATCGTCAAATCGATAAGTTCACGGGCAACTGGCAACAAATTTTCTCCGAAACCGATCGTTTACGTTACCCCAACGGAAATGCCATTGCCGATATGGCCATCGAGAATTACATTGAAATGCGCGACTCGGTGAACAACCCACGTTTTTTGTTAAAAAAGCAACTCGCCTTTGAACTGGAAAAACGTTGCCCCAATCGTTTTGTACCACGTTACTCGATGGTAATGTTTCACCGGTTACCTTATACCGAAGCCAAAGCACGAGGCGAAATACAAAATGCCATCCTCGACCAATTGACAGAAAACATAGACAGTTTATCAGCGATTGATTACCCGTTTGCTGAGCAACTGATTATGGATAAACTTTCTGTAGTTGAATTAAATCCTCAATAAAAAGTTCATCGAATTATTAGAAGGTTTCTAGCTCTGTTCGTTATTAACAGTAGAAACCTTCACTTATCGTCCTATTCAATATGAGCGGCGACCTGTTTTTTCTTTTTGCCCCATTGCTCCCAATCGACTTTGCGTGTCAACAACATGATGAGTGACAAACAACCAAAGCACAAAATGGCTCCTGAAATAAGCGCATAATCTTCCGATAGTATGATCAGATAGAGCACAGCGTATAAACCCATCAACCCAACCAACAATCCTATTGCTTGAAGCTTGCCCAATTGGTAACTCATATAACTCCAAATAAGTAATGAACAAGCGGTAGAAGAAAGCCAATAAGAAAATCCGAAAGACAAATGTTCCGACAGCGCCACCAATAACAAATAAAAAACCGTCAGTGCGGTTCCAACAAGCAGATAATGTACCGGATGCAGTCGTATGTTTTTGATCACTTCAAACAAAATAAACCCTGCAAAGGTCAGAAAAATAATCAACAAACCATACTTGACCGATCGCTCCGACATGGAATAGTGATTAACCGGTTCAATTTGCTTAACACCAAAGTTAAGCTGAATTAAAGCCGAACAATCTCCTTTGCTGCACTCTTCTAATCTTTCATCAACAGCGGAAGCAAAATAACTGGTACGCCAGGAAGCTCGATACCCTTGCTCACTGATGTCTCGTTGATCCGGTAAAAAAGCCCCTATAAAAGAAGGATGTGGCCAATCACTGCTGACGGAAAGGTCAATACTTCGAGCACTGGGTAAAAACGCTAATTGACTCATTCCTTTTAGGTGAAAACTTAAAGTGACGGTCTGACTTTTTTCAAGAGATTGAAGTTCCACTCGAAATCCGTTCGGATTGAATTCTAACCCGCTTCCGGGAATGACGTTTGCCAACTCGCCATCTAGCGTTAATTGTGGATCACCGCTAATACCACGTTGGTCGCTCACACCGATGGCCAAATAAGGCGGTTGTTGGAATCGTACATCGCGACTTTCTTTAAATGACAAATAAGGCGATGCATCGAGCCAACCCTGCATATTGACCTCAGCCTGATACACCGGAATATCAAACAACCCACGCTTCAGTTTTTGTGACTTTAGCACAGCCTTCATGTTTGCAGATTCCAGTGGAAAATAAGCGACTTGATTCAGATAACGAGGCTCATGACGATAAAGCCGCTGCTGCTCGTCCCATACTTTTTCATTAACCACTTTTTGATAGGGTACGACCAAAATTGGAAACACCAGCGACTGCTCACTGGTCCAGCTTTGCGCAACCGAGTGCTGCGCATGCTGCTGAAAATCTTCGCGTTCACGAATGGTACTCTCAATGTTGATCAGCATGATAAAGAGTACAAGCAAAATAAGCCCAAGGAAGCAGGCTTTCCAGAATAGTGAAAAATTCATTGTCTTCTCCGTTCATTGAAATAGACAACGATACGGATGAAAACGGGCAAAAAAATGGCGCAGCTATGGTAATGCTGAGGTAAAAATGTTTACCGTGAACTTATGGAAAAATTACTTAACAGTGAGTTCATTTTCGGTAATAGCAGAAAGTATCCTTACTTTAACGGCCTCAAGTTGTTCGGCTTGATAATTTTTGGCCGGATGCGCCCCCCAAACCGGCCCTGGCCAGGCAGCATCGTTTTCAAACCGAGCAATCACATGAATATGCAGTTGACGAACAATATTTCCCAGCGCGCCGATATTGATTTTAAGTGGAGAATATAAGTTTTTCAGTAGTTTGCTGATCTCTGCAATTTCCGTCCAGAGCTGCTGCTGTTCGGGAATTTCAAGTTCGTACATTTCTTGAACCTCCGCCACGCGTGGTACTAAAATCAACCACGGATATTGGGCATCGTTCATCAATAACAATCGACTTAACTTAAGGTCAGCAACAACCTCACAATCCTTTTGTAATCGGGTATCCAGTTGAAACGGCTTCATGTTTATCTCGGTCCTGCTATTGTGCTTTTTCAAACACTATAATTACGTAAATGAGTAAATTATTTCAAGCTTTTATATTGGTAATTTAACCTAAACAGTTAAGTACTGTTTACGCTTTGAACATCTAGCATTCGTTATACTCGGCAGGGATAAATCCAGCAACAAAAGGCTGGCAGTCGCCAAGCCAGCCCGACTTGGCTTCGACAATTCCAGCTGGCTTAGTCAACGTCAGCGGCTCGTATTCGATTTGGCGAATAGCATCCATCCACACCAACATCGCACCGGAAGCGCCGGTTAATCCTGTTGGTCGGTTATCATCTATTCCGAGCCAAGCAACAGCCAAGTAATTTTCACTAAAACCAGCAAACCAGCTGTCCTTTAAATCATCGGTTGTCCCAGTTTTACCTGCCACTTGCAGCGAAGGAATACGACTACCAAGAAAGTGCGCGGTTCCATTGCGCACGACCTGTTGCAAAATACGATTAACCAAATAAACACTTTCGGCGGGTATAACTTGTTCCGCTGTGACCGGATATCGGTCAAGCAACTGCCCTTGACTATCAACGACTGCTTTAACAATGGAAGACTCGACTCGTAATCCTCCTGTAGCCAACAACTGATACAACTTCAACAGCTCCCAGGGCGACATTTCCTGCGCGCCCAGTGCGAGCGAAGGAAACGCTTTTAGCTCTCGTTGAAATCCGGCGTCATAGAGCGTATCGACCAGTTTGTCGACACCGACCTGCAACATCAATCGCGCTGTAGAAAGGTTGTAAGAATGAGTGAGCGCTTGGTGCAGTGGCACTTCACCATGCTCTTGCTTATCGTAATTTTGTGGCGTCCATTTGGAGCCATCACTGGCCGTTAAACTGAACTCGCGATCTTCTAACAATGTTTCCCAGGAAAATTGCGAAGCGCGTTGCAAAGCCGTCAGGTAAACAAAAGGTTTGATGGCGGAACCGGTTTGTCGATAGGCGTGAATAGCGCGATTAAAGCCTGCATAATCAGGATCGCGATCGCCCACCACGGCTAGAATATCTCCGTTTTGCCGATCACTGATAACCAACGCGCCTTGCAATGCATCGGGAGTCTTGGAATGGTTATCGAGCAACCACTGTGTTCGACTAACAAGTGCCTGTTCCGCCGATTTTTGCACCAGCGGATCGATAGAGGTAAACACGGCAAGGTCATCATGATTGAGCTGCTCCAACGAGTAAAATTGTTTGAGTTGATGTCGAACCATGCTCATGACGGCTGGCATATTGCCGCTGCTCTTGCTGCGTGAAGCAATCACTTGCAACGATTTTTGCTGAGCACTTTGCCACTGCTCGGGAGTGATGCGATCCTGTTCTAGCATTTGCTCCAGAATAAGGTTTCGACGCGCTAAAACGCGCTGCGGGTATTTATGTGGCTGATAATAGGACGGGCCACGAACCAGTGCCACGAGTGTAGCCGATTGAGACAAAGACAACTCACTGATATCACGATCAAAATAAAACCGGCTGGCGCGAGCGAAACCGTGGATCGCTCGGCTTCCTTGTTGCCCAAGATACACTTCATTAATATAGGCCTGAAGAATCTCGTCTTTACTGTAACGCCACTCCAGTATCAGCGCCATAATCGCTTCTCGCGCTTTACGCCAAAACGATTTACGATTGTTGAGAAAATAATTTTTAACCAACTGTTGAGTCAGGGTACTACCACCCTGGGTAATTTTTCCTTCGCTCAGATTTTGTGAAAGCGC
Organism: Pleionea sp. WD8-19; assembly: GCF_055326765.1. Taxonomy (NCBI): domain Bacteria; kingdom Pseudomonadati; phylum Pseudomonadota; class Gammaproteobacteria; order Oceanospirillales; family Pleioneaceae; genus Pleionea; species Pleionea sp. WD8-19. The sequence continues at coordinate 71,316 of NZ_JBUZOU010000013.1, forward strand.
ACGTGCAATCCCACGTAAAGACAGTCCCCAATGCTGGTAAAACTCACGATCTTCCGACACCAATAACGCATCGATTAATACAGCAGGAACTTGATCCAATGTCACCAGGTTACGATCTTCACTCACCAATGGGTTGGCACGATCAATCAACAAGGGTTCCAGTCGCAGTGTCCATTCACTAGCGCCTTCCATCAACAATCGAGAGTCAACAATTCTCCCTTGCTGAATTTTCACATCGGTTTTTCTCGCCGGCGCAAACCCTTCAGCAAAATGAAAGCCACGCAAGTAGATAATAAATTCGTTGTCGTAGAGCTCAAATTCGCCGGGACGCGTTGCTTTAATAACCGGGCGATAATTAAGCATTATCAGTTCCCTTTTCAGTGCATCAGTCGTAACAACCTCCCCCGCAATTAAGCTCTTTGAACGCGCATATACCTTAGCAGGAACAAGCCAGCGATTTGATGCAAACTTTTGTTGAACTTCGGAATCGCAATAAATGACCAACCCTGCTAATAAAACAGTAACGATCAAAGATAACCGTAAGAAAAACTTTTTTAAGGTCAATTTTTTCGTGTTATTGTTTGTAGTCATAACCCGTCTGGCAGGATTGAGTGATAATTACAGCAACGCAGATGTTATCACATAAAACCGACTTATGAAGCTAAGCAATAAAGGCCAACACCGACTTTTTTTCGCCATTGACTTCAGCACTGAGTTAAAGCAGAAAATTGCACTTTGGGCAAACAGCCAGCCGATAAATGGCAACCGAACCGTGCAAGATAATTACCATATTACATTGCAATTTCTAGGAAATGTCAGCAATCATCAGGTATTTAATATTGTGGATGAAATGACGGTTCCGCAGCAGCCACCCTTCGATATATCTTTTACACAGTCAGGCTACTTTCCGAAAAACGGCACCTTATTTCTTGAGGTTCAGCAAGGTCGAGAAAGCCTGCTCCAGTTGTCAAACTTTATTCAGTCTCGATTAAGAGACTTCAACTTTATTAAACGAGAAAAGCGGCGCTTTCATCCGCATCTCACGATTGCTCGCGATGCCAAACCTCCGGTAGATTTCTACTGCAATCCGCCAATATCCACGAACGTTAAATCATTTTGTCTTATGGAGTCCGTATTTATTAAATCTGGCGTTCACTATCAAATAGTCGAGCGATGGCCGGTTTTTCGACCGAGTGATAAAGAGATTTTACTGGGAAAATTGAAAGATTAACGCTATGGTAATGAATAACTGGAAGTACCAAAATTTACTATGAGACCTAAAAACCGAATAACAAACTGGTTATTTCTACCTCAACTTCAGATATGGGATCAACTGGCCTTACTGGCCTTGCGCATTATGGTCGGTAGTTTTTTAGTTTGGGGTGTAGCCGATAATATTGTTAACCAAGAGCGAATGCTGGAATTTACCCACTTTTTGCAAAAGTACGGCTTTCGTTACCCATCCACCATGGCCTGGATTTCAGTATGGGCACAGTTTCTTATTGGGCTCAGCTTTATCTTTGGGTTGTTTACTCGATGGGCCGGCTTTTTATGTGCGGTTAATTTTACCGTCGCGCTGCTCATGGTGGATATAAACGGTGGTATACGGGCCTCTTTTCCGTCTGCCTGTTTGATTGCCATTGGCCTGTATCTGTTTACTCATGGCGCTGGACCACTTAGTTTGGATCAGAAATTGGTTCGATTTTAAGCCTGCAAACCTTCTCGGCCATCCAATTTGATGTTGAAGCCAACCACATGTCGAGCTTTGCAAGTAATACTCGCAGAAACTTAAACTACCTTTCTATTTATTAATTAATTTAGAGTCAGTCAACTTAGAAAAAAACAAAACACCTAACTGAATTAAAGCACAACTTATAGAAGCGATCTGAAGCCATAAATTATTGTCGTACTCCGCAAAAAAAGTCGTTACTGTAAAAACTAATGAAACGCCTGCAGTCATTAGCATTGAATGAGACTTTCGTAAATCACCAGAATAAAATTTAATCCAAATTAACTGCAGTGGAATGATAAAAAACAGTGACCATAAACTCCCATGTAATAACTCAAAAAAAACGACTACCACTGACAAGCCAGCCATAACGGCAAACTTATAGTCCCAATCGCCATAGCGAACATTCGCGTAAATTTTTGTTGTATAGTAAGCTTTCATGTAATCACTCCTTGAATACCCTAGTCTTTTCATTTGCATGTTTATTACAAATAAGTCTATCTCGCCATAGATTAAAAGTTCTATCTTTAGCTTAAGGTCTCATTTCAGTTGCTCATAATTTTCATCAACTTTGTTCAAATAGCTCTCGGTTTGAGCCTATTTGCAGACAGTCGCCACAACTCGAATTATGAAGAATAAACGCGCTCCAATTCATCCGGTTAAATTTATCAATACGTTAATTATCGAAAGTATAACCAACAATATTTCAGACACAGATATTTCAACCTAAGATAACGCATCCAATCTCAAAATTAATACACCTGCACTCCTATCGCCTTGATCAATAATTATGCAACAATTAGTGTCAATAATGAGACGTTCGTACAATAAAAACAGAGGACCAACCATGAAAATAAAAATACTGGTGTTATTGGCAGGTGTGTTTTGGCAATTCGCGACTGCCAACGACTTGGAAAACTTTCGCAATAGCTGGACCTATAAAGCGCTACGACTGCAGCAACAACTCGATATGGGTGAACCCATCGGCAAAATCAGTTTTCAATACACGCACAACAGTTACAATTCCGATGCCTACGCTAATCTTGGTAGCTATTGGGATCCCAATCAACAATACAGTTTGGTGGACCAACTCGACATGGGGATCCGAGCGTTAGAACTAGACGTACATTACAGTTATTCGAAACTCATACTTTGTCATGGCACGAACGATCATACGGGCTGCTCCACATTCGATCGCCACTTTGCCGATGGTATTAAGGAAGTCGCTACATGGCTTAATCAATCCACCAATCGCTCCGAAGTGATCATACTTTACTTAGAAGAACATGTGGACGGTCGCTACGATCAGGTTGTCGATATTCTCGATCAACATTTAGGGGACCTAATTTATCGCCCCGGCTCCTGTCGCTCACTTCCCATGAGTATCAGTAAAGCGGATATTTTAAACAGCGGAAGCCAAGTACTGATTATTGGAGGCAACTGCGGTAGCAGTCGATGGGCGAACACGGTTTTTAATTACGGCTTTCCAACTGACAACGACAATTTCCATCCCTACCCAGCATGTAACACCAACAAGTACTCCGCCAGTTACGTACAAAATAATTTAGTGCGCATTTATGAAGACAGCACGCAATTGTCGAACCTATTTGGTGATCCACCACAACCGATCACGGCATCGCTCATGTCACAAGCCATGCAATGTAACCTTGGCATCATCGGTCTCGACCAGTTGGTGCCCTTTGACACGCGACTGAACGCCGCTATCTGGAGTTGGAGCAGCAATGAACCCAATGACTACAACAACAACGAAGACTGCGCCGAACATTGGGGTAATGGTCGGTTCAACGACAATCAGTGCAATGCATCTCGCAGGTTTGCATGCAAAGCGGACGACAACTGGGCGATCACCAGCCAAAGTAACGCCTGGGAGTACGGCGAGTTTACCTGCCAACAGGAGTTCGGCAGCCATTATCATTTTGCTGTGCCCAAAAACGGTTACTCCAGTCAAATGTTGAGCAATTTAAAACAGTCACAAGGCGTCACAACCGTTTGGGTAAACTATTCCGACCGGAATAACGAAGGCCAATGGCTGCCCGGCGATCACCCACACATAGTGCCACCTAATGACAATGGTGAAATCGTTTGGCGAAAATTACGCAACGACAAAGGGAAGTGCCTCGATCTGGAAGGCCGCAATACCAGCAATGGCACTGAAATTCATCAATGGTCTTGTCACGGTGCCGATAGCCAATTGTGGTGGCAAGATCAATACGGCATGATCCGAAACAAAAGTGCACCACATAAATGTGTTGATGTTTCCGGCGCAGGAACCAGTAAAGGTTCACGCATACATTTGTGGGATTGTCATGGCGGCGCCAATCAAATCTGGTTACGCGGCACCAGTAACTCGTTTAGAATTTCCAACGCGACGCATATGGCAATGGACATTAAAGATCCTTTTTGGGGTAATGGCATGCGCGCGCATTTATGGAGTTTTCACGGTGGCAAGTCGCAACGTTGGAGTTGGGATTAACACTTCAATTCGCAAGCGAGGGTACTTTGTACCCTCCTAAAACCAACACACCTAATATTCAAGTTACCGCCTTTAAAATTTCAATTTTATATAAATCCAAATACACCTGCTAACTGACTCACAGAACTCACAATTACTGTATACATTATATTTCATCTGTTAACTGAGTATACAAACCAAACGGACAATAACGATACGCTACTTGCGTTCCAGTTGTATGAGAACACGGGAATGTTTCAACTGATGAGGAAAATTTTATGACTCTTAAATCGAAGACGGTAAAAAGGATAATCGATACGACTTTGTACGCTTTGATCCTATCTTCCAGTACCGCAATGTTAGCTGAAGGTAAACAAGCGCAAACATCAACTCAAGCGATATCCAAAGCACAACTGGTTTACAGTTACGATGAGATGTTTAATTTCGATATTAAAGCTTTTTTAAAACGTAAAGCCCCACACTTGTTGCCACATGCAGAAGCCATTTCACATTATGCAGGTTATTCTTCTATAAGTCCCAAGCTGTTAATCGCGTTAATGGAACAGCAAAGCCACGCGGTTAGCGAACCCTCGCTTGCAAAGCAGGTATCCGACTCACCCTTTGGTGAGCTTTCTGACAAACAGGGATTTAATGAACAGTTAGCTGATATCAGTGATCGATTGGCCATTGAGTTTTATCGTGATCATGGCTTTACTGATACCGGCATTAATGAAAAGAGAACCTCCGATAAAGACGCAATAAAAGCACTGAAAAGCCTGTACGAAGATGCGCATAAAAAAAGAGGCGATTCATACGATGATACTCTTTTGATGGAGCAACTGAATGAAATTTTTCAGCGGCTTTTTAACCAAGAGCATTCAACATTAATCGATGAAAAAGGTGAGTCGTCCTCAAAACAATCTACCGAACACAATTCGTTAACCAATAAGTCATCTGCTAAAAAGTTATATTCAAACGCAAGCAACGTCTCTCAAGCTCAACGCGCTGCCATCAACAACATCGGTAATTATTTTCAATTACCCTTTCCAGTAAATGAGCGCTGGACCTACGGTGGAAGTCATACCAACACCGGAAGCGGTTCTTATCCTCAATCCTCGCTCGACTTAAACCGTGGTGGCTATTGGGGATCGGATCTGCGTCATATCTATGTAACAGCGGCAGCCCCCGGACGCGTGGTGGTACACTCTTCGTGTTTTATGGAAGTGGTACACGACGAAGGTTGGTCTACGACTTATTATCATTTATCCAACATTCGCGTTGCTCATAACGCCACGATCACACGTAATACAAAGATTGCCAATTACGCCAGCAATCGCAATCAGGCGTTATGCAATGGGGGATCTTCTTCGGGTCCGCATGTGCATTTTTCGTTGAAAAGAAACGGTCAATATTATCATTTGAATGGCATTCATTTTTCCGGCTTTAAAGTAAAAACCGGACGTAACAGCTACGACGGTCATTGCAATTATTTTTGGTTAGAGAAAAACAGCAGTCGTTATTGCGCCTGGAGTTGGATCGATAATCCGGGAGTGGATGACGATCAGGAACCACACATCTGGCCAATGGAAAACGGTCAGGTAAGAAGCAATATTTACGGCGGTCAAGGTGTGTTTTATTACTACCGGATCACAGTCCCCGAGGGTGCCATACAACTCAATATTCAATCCTATAGTGGCAATGGTGACGCTGATATGTACGTACGTCATGGCGATTTACCCACGACCAGCCAGTACCATTGTCGTCCTTTCAAAGGCGATAACAACGAAACGTGTAGCTTTGATAATCCTGCCGCAGGAGATTGGTACATCATGTTGCATGGTTTTAAAGCTTTTAACGGATTGAATTTAAAAGCGGAATACAGTGCGGCTGGTGGTGGCTACTCACAGCATAATTTGTCATTGGCAAAAGGTCAGTGGCTTAACTACTGGATTAATGTACCGGCAGGAATGAGCCAACTTAAAGCAAAAATCACTGGTGCTAACGGCGATGCAGATCTTTACGTAAAGAAAACCGCTTATCCCGATTTGAATAATTACGATTGCCGTCCCTACAATCAGGGCAGTAATGAAACTTGCGAGTTTAATAATCCGGAAGGGCGTCAATGGTATATTTCTATCCATGCCTTTCAGGCCTTTTCTGGCTTAAGTATGGAAGCGGAATGGTCGCCTTAGCAACTCGCATCAATTGATTGATCAATACGAAAAAAAAAGGCTGAACGAATGGAACGTTCAGCCAAACTTTAGGGTTAAAGAAATAGTAAGTAAAACGTTATTGCTTAAATTGTCTTCTTCGCAATATCCACAACATTGGCAGTCCGAACAACAAAATGAAGTTGATTGCACCGCCACCGTCATCTGAACTAATCGCTTCTACTGTTATCGTAACTTGAGCCTCTGCAACTGCACCATTCTCATCACGAATAACATAAATAAATGATTCGCTGCCACTGAACCCTGCTTCCGGAGTATAAGTTACCGAATTATCAGTAAATGTTAGGGTCCCATTTCCTGAATAATTTATGGCAATAATTGTTATAGAATCGCTATCGGGATCATTGTCATTACTCAGAACATTGAATGAATTGTCATTCGAATTTTGCTGAACGGTAAAGTTATCGTTATTAGCAATTGGTAGTGCGTTCACGATTACAGTAACCGAGGCTTCTGCAGTTGCTCCACGCGAATCAGCGATGGTGTAATCGAAGGTTTCACTTCCATAGAAGTCAGATGCAGGAGAATAACTGAGCACACTATTCTCAATGGTGACGCTGCCATTACCGTTATATTCCACGGCGGTGATCATTAACGAATCATCGGCATCCGCATCGCTATCATTTTCTAACACATCAAGCGCATTTTCAGCAGTCCCCATTGTTACAGTGAAACTATCGTTAATTGCAACAGGGGCCGTATTAGGAATTACAAACTCCGCAACCAAAGTCGCATTACTGAAGTTTGAATACGCATAGGTTTTTGCGAAATAAGTACCAGTCTGTGGCGTATTGATTGCACAGGTTTCGTTACTACTACTCGTTTCACTACGACAAATAATGTCACTGTTGGTTTCTGCAATTCCGCCAAAGCTAATGTAAAGGTCGGCGTCACCATTATTCCCTTGCGTTCGAAACGTAACGCTCTCTACGCCTTCCGGTACATCGACATAAAAGTCACGGCTTTCGCCACGATTGCCTTCGATATTAACAGGAACATTAGGCGTTAATTCATCGGCCAAATCCTTATCTGAAGCCGTTGTAAAACTGAAGACTGAAGACGTTGTTTCACCGCATGCATTCGCAGCAATAACGCGCCAGTAAAGTAAAGTTTCTTTGGGTAACGGCTGCGATGGTCGATAGTTCGTTCCATTAGATACATTACCAACAGCAATCACATTGTTAAACTCGGCATCGCTGGCAATTTCAATAGTGTATTGACGTGTATGCCCAGAGGAGCTCCATTGTAAAACAGGTAATGTTGCTATTGTTTCGGCACCATCGACAGGAGAAGTTAAGGTTGCGGTTGATGTTGACTCAACCACAGTCATGTTCACTTCCACCTGACGAGAATCAACATCGGTACTGCTACCTTCAATAGCAAAGGAATAGTCGCCTGCAGTCGCATCATTAGCCAATGATAAAATGGTACTCGATGTTTGGCCAGATGACACCGGGTTAACCGAAAAATTCCCCGAAAAAGCAGCGGGTAAATCGGTATAAGCCAGTGTGACATTTTGATCAAAATTATTGTATCCGTTTATCGAAACTTCAATGGGATCGATTTCACCGGTAAGACACACTTCGTGCGACAAGGGTGTGGCTCTCATTGTAAAACCAGGGTCGCTTGAACCAAAACCGGTACAACCCGGAAACTTCAAACTGGAAATGCGTGTATGCCATTGTCCACCTGCACCGCCGTATTCTGCGGTAAACCAAAACGTACAATGATCAACCGGATCGACCGAAAGATGACTGTAATCACCATTCCGTTCGGTCGCGATACTACCATCGGCCTCTACCAAAGAAATTTCATTGCTTGAAATGGTGCCTACTGGATCGAAAGTGCGACGTCCGGTTGCTCGAATACTTGGGTACTGATCAGCGCCGGTGATCATATAGGCCAATGCCATATTGCCATCACCATCTTGCGCGGCACCTGCCATGTACCGGCTGTTATTGTCATCAATCGCAACAATACCTTCTTGATACAATGACCAGTCACCATCGGTACTTCTGAGCTCAAACCAACGCAATCCTGCAATATTACCGTCTAATCGGGTAACAAAACTGCCCGTAATGGATTGATGACTGTTGAAATTACGATACTGAGGTTTGTAGTTAACAACTTCTCTTAACGGATCGAGTGTCGATAACGACTGACCCGCTTCCGGTCTTTGTTCCAAACAGCCAAAACCATCGGGACACGTAAAGTCAGAATTGAGCTCGTCAATTTCAATATTAATGGGTCCCACTAATTCACTGTTAGCGGGGTTCGAAAAATCCGGTGAAAATTGCCACAATTCCAGGTAATCCTTTTCACCATTATTACTGCCAGAAGCATGCAGCTCATCGTCATTGTGACGAATAAATAATCCCGGCGTGCCATCAACTGGTGGATTAAGTCCATCGGAGTCAATGGGCGAAATGGATTGAAACCCAAACCCATTTAATCTGGGTATTGTGCTACGTACGATAGCTGCAGACTCACCCGCCAACATTTTCGAGCGTTCCAGCGCATAGACCGCACCTCCCGATTCGTTGGCACTCACAAAATATTGACCGCCCCATACCGAAAACTTGGGATAATCTGGGAACGCAGGTGCCGTAAATTCATAAGCATACCAGCCACCCGAAATTGGATCGGCAGATTGCGAAATATAAACACACATTTTGTTGCCATTTCGCGAAAACTCAGAAAGAAACCATCGAGATGCATATTCATCATAAATAATGATGGGATCGCCTAAACCAGTGGCACAATCACCGCCATTAGCTAATGCGCTTAAGTTAAAGGTATTACCAACTTGCTCACCGGTAGTTTTATTAAAAATAGCAACTTCAGCACCACTGTATCCATTGATTGCGTTAATGTAATAAACCTCGCCGACTTCACCACTTGGGTCAGGCGGATTGACACCATTAAAGTCAAACGACTCTCGATTGACACCGACTTCAAGATCAGTAAGACGTTGCGTCGCTTTGTTTTGCTTTTCAACCACTCGTAGTGAACTTTTAGTCACTGGGTTAACAGGCGGTAAAATGTTCTGTACATCATTAATGTGGCGAGGGTTCGCCACTTTAACAGCATCACCAGGCTGCCATTGACGCACTGGATTGATAGTGCGTATATCCTTTTTCACAACGCTGGGTTGAGCAACATCAACCAGTTCAGCCCCTCGATAACGACGAACCCGATTGCGGTCATCGAGTTTTGTCTGTTTCGATACCGGTTGCTTCAGTATCGATTTTGGAAGTGCCTTTTCTTTAGCTGTCACCGAAAAGGTCATCAACGAGAGTGTCGCTGCGCTTCCAGTCATTAATACACGGTTAACAATCCGCGCGAATTTATTGTGATAGAACATTTAGGTTCCTTTTTATTTTCTCATATTAAATTTTTACAATCGCGCTCACCCAAGATGAAACGCATGAAACATCGGTGCGACGGAAAAACTACTGCCCATCCTTTTTTTGCAGAGGCCTTTTATCTTTCGATTTATCACTGCGACCGTCCTGAACTTCCTGAACAGCATCACCGGGTTGCCACTCTTTTACAGGAGGTAACTTGATTAAGTCACCCTCAAATGTTTGCGGTTTACTCTCTGAAGAAGATGATTGTGCCAGTGTATTAATATTGACCTTCCCGCTTACACTGCTCACATTAAATACTCGGAATACCTTTTGTCCTCGCCAGATCAGCTTTGATGTTTGCTTTTCTGCTTGAACCGCCGCTTGGATTTGCTCCGAATCAGAAAAAATTCCCTGTGCAGCAGTGGCATTGACCACAATGGGCGCCTGCTCGAAAAAATAAAAGGTGACGTCACCTGATTTCGACTGGATTGTATTGATATGCTGCTTTTTATCTGAATGAAAAAAGGTTTCTTGCCACGGCAGTAACGAAACGTCGACATTACCTTGATCGCTTTCCGCCCAAAGCATACCGTTCGTTGACGCTTGTATATTCCCAGTGACGGTTTTAGCGCTTAAATCCGACTGGTGTTTTTTTATTTTAATGTCTCCAAACTCGGTTTCCATTTCAACAATCACCGATTTGGGTACATAAACACCAATATCCATTCGACCAATACGGTTGTTGTACTTATCAAGCGTCGCGGTACTGTAGGAAACTTCAAGGATTGTCATGCCATCTTTATTGCTGATAACCACTTCTGGCTCAGGGGCTTTAGGGCCAACTTTCTGAATGACACCGGTCACTTCAATTTTAGAGTAACTGGTATTACGAGTAGATATATTGCCGTATCGATTGATTACCCGCAGCTTACGAGTTTTTGGGACGTCGCCTTGCCATTGATACTTTTCCAATACGACGTCTTTGCTTGTATATTGTTTCGGTGGTTCATCTTTGTGACAGCCAATCAGGCCGAGCAACAGAAAAAAAGAACTCAACGTAAGTGTCATTTTTGTGATTTTCATTCAATAACTTCTTTATTAAAACGCTTTCAATTCGAGACGGAGTATCAATAATTGGTTCCAGCCTAAGGTAAGGAAGGTGCCCATTGGTTCTGCACGAATACTAATTTAGGAAAACAACGAAAAATGAGACTCCTTTCGTAAATAAATCATTGAAAAGTGGCAATATTCACAACGCGGACAATACAGACGAATAAATTACGGCGCTCTAGGTTTTATAAAAAGAGCTTTTTGCATCTAGCAAAATTACTAATAGGCCAAATGATTATAAAAGAAAGAGAATCAATAAGTTACGCACTTTGCAATACGTACCTCTAAAGCCTCCTCCAATTTAATAAAGGCAAGCAAAATTCTTGTGTTCTATACTAAGTCTCATTGAGATATCGCTTCGTACGCGGGAATACTGTAAATGCCCTGTGAACTTGACTGCAAATACCGGGAGTTATTGTCGCTCACCGAAAAGTTCGATCTCCAATCGCTGAACGAACAACTACAGCTGGTAAGCCATCAGTTTTTCCCTGAGCATCAAATACAGTGGTGCTTCCGTAAAGACATGTTTTATTTGGAGCCTGGGCAAGAGTTTCAGCTAAAAATCAATGATGAGTCGAGTGAGCCCTTTATTATTGTACTGTGCCAAGACACTCCTATCGCTCACGTTACGGCAGCCTGCCCTGTTACCGCAGAGCAAATGCAAACGCTTAATCAAATCATCGAAGTTTACTTTAATATCATCTGTCACATTTCCTTATCAAAAATCGACCAACTCACCGGTGTTTTTAATCGTCAAGCCTTTGTTCAAGATTTACATGCTCTGAGTAATAAGGTGACCGAACAACGACGCCGAAAAAACGACCTTCCTCAATTTCTGGCATTAATGGATCTTGACAACTTTAAGCAAATTAATGACCAATTCGGTCACCTAATAGGAGATGAAGTACTGGTGATGTTTGGGCAAAAAATGCTGGAAACGTTCAGAGAGTATGACCAATGCTATCGTTACGGAGGTGAAGAGTTTGCAGTCATTATTAGTCAGTCCACAGAAAATGACATATCTAATATATTAAATCGATTTCGAAAAACCATAGCCAAACACCGCTTTCCTCAGGTGGGACAAGTTACTGTAAGCATCGGTTACAGCATCATCACGCCTCAATTTATTCCCAGTGAGTTGATGGATCGTGTTGATAAGTCACTGTATTACGCTAAAGAAAATGGACGCAATCGAACCTGCGATTATTATCAGTTATTATCGGAAGGTAAAATTAAAGAGCAACAACGTTCAAATTTCGAATTCTTCTGATAATAAATCTTCGAAAAACCATTCAACGCATCACCTTTTACGCTTCCGAATCTCGACGGCAACCATTAAAAATTAGTTAGAACCGTTTAAACTTTAAGATACCATTTTTTACGATAACAACCATACAAAACAGACCACTGTATTAAAAGCAGAGCGATGCAACTGAATAGCGGTTGATAACGCACATCCATTGTGCGCACAATACCGCCAAACAAACTTTTATATACGTACGCCCAGTCAAACAACGCCGTTGAAAGGTAAATAGCAATAGCGTTTATGCCGATCACAGCAAAAAAAAGTCCCAGCATTTTTAGTTTTAATACATCAAACAGAAGGAAAAACAAACAAAGCAGTAGACAGCTGTAGCCTAGACTAAGCATCACAAAAGAACTGGTCCAAAGTACTTTATTTATCGGTAAAACCGTACTCCATATAGAGCCAACGAATAAACAGAATATTCCAATAACAATAAGATTAAACGCTTTTTGTTGATGGCTATGTTGACTGGCCAAAATTTGACGGCCAATTATGGCGCCTGCCAGTGCATTTAAAATGGATGCCATATTTGCTACCAAACCTTCGGGGTCCAAAGGTTGTGCCTGATAATACACACCAGGCAAAAACTGTTGATCAATCCAGGTATTTAGTGAATATTGAGCCGAGTACTCTCCACCTCCGTAATTTCCAATCATTACGAGCTCTTGTCCCCCCCAATAAGCCACCAATCCAATCATCAAAAAAAATATTTGGGCTCTAACATTTAAATGCCAAACGATAAGTGCCGTTGCTCCCCAAGCTATTGCAATTTTACCAAGTACGCTGGCATAACGAATATCATCGAGAGACAAAGGAACTCCAATGCCCCAACCATGGTTGTATATGATGCCAAGAACAATTAATACAGTGCAGCGTTTCAACACCTTAAGGTAGTAAGGTTTACGTTGCGACCAGCTTTTATCAGCCAGTGAAAACGAACCAATTCCAATACTGACACCCGAAATAAAAATAAACAATGGAAAAATCAAATCATAAGCGGTCAGTCCATGCCACTCACTGTGCTGCATTTGCGCCGCTAAATCGTCCCAAATAAAGGCAGGAAACATTACCGCCAAGGCCGCAAATAGTTTTTCTCCGCCAATAATCCAAAACATATCAAAGCCGCGCAACGCATCGACCGACAACAACCGCGATTTTGCAACGCAACTACTCAAATATTTTAACCTTTGAAGAAAAGTATTTTACAGAGATCACCGAAGCAATAAATACGGAGAAATACATAATGGCATCACTCCACTCTTTAAACACCAAACTGCCCGTGGTGAATAAAATGGTATAAGCCATGACAATCGCACTCACCCAGCAAATAAAAAGTTGCAACAGGCTTTTGTTTCCATGCTCTTCTTGACCGCAAAATGGTTTCCAATTGCCTGCCGGCCTAATGCGGTCGTAAAATTTTTGTAAAACCTCACGATCGGTTGTGGGTGTAAGGAAAGTAACAACCACCCAAACCACTGCCGTAAAACTCAAAGTGAAGACAAAGCCACTAGGATCTTCAATGATCGGCTTACCCCATGAAGGGTCAATATAGGGAGCAAAAACAAACTGCGTCAGTGAATAGCCTACAAAAGGAGCAATGGTCGCTGAAATTTCACTCCAGGCAGAAACGCGCCACCAGTACCAGCGTAAAATCAAAACCAATCCTAACCCGGCACCGGTTTGCAATAAGAAGTTCCAGACGCCAGCAATGGACTCCACCTTGGATGTAACATATAGCGCCACCAAAATCATAACAAATACAGCGACTCGTGAAGTTAACACCAATTGCCTTTCATTAGCCTCAGGTTTTATAAAAGGCCTGTAAAAGTCGTTGATGATGTAACTGGTTCCCCAGTTTAATTGTGACGCTGTCGTACTCATATAGGCGGCAAAAAAAGCTGCCAATAGTAAACCTTTAAATCCAGTGGGTAGAAAATCCTTCATCGCCAGCACATAGCCCATGCGTGCTTCAGTGATTTCCGGATATAAAACCAGTGCTGACAAGCCAACCAATACCCAAGGCCACGGTCGAATACAATAGTGTGCAATTTGAAAATACAAGTTGGCGTATACCGCATTTTTCTCATCTTTTGCACTCATCATTCGTTGCGCGACATAGCCGCCGCCTCCAGGTTCAGCACCAGGATACCAACTGTTCCACCAAGGCAACAAAATCATTGCTAAAAAGCTACCCAGCCCTAACGCGAGAATTGTTCCTTTGGAACTCTCACCATCAATGGTTGGAAAAAAGCTTAAGGCTTCTTTTGGCAAGCTGGCTTTTAATCCATCGATTCCGCCAATTTGCTCTGAGTTCACAACAATCACTGCCAATATAATGCTGCCGGTCATCGCAACAATAAACTGTACAAAGTCGGTGTAAACCACACCAAGTAATCCCGAAAAACCCGAGTAAATATATACGATTAACATGGCGGCTAACGCGTACCACAAAGATTCCTCTGGCGAGATACCAAAAAACACTTGCAGCAAAGTAATAAGAGCAAGATTAACCCAACTGATCACCAAGGCGTTAATAAACAATCCCATATACAACGCACGAAACCCACGTAAAAACCGAGCTGGTTTTCCGGAATAACGTATGTTGATCAGTTCTACATCGGTTAGGATATTTGCTCGACGCCAATATCGAGCAAAAAAGAAAGTGGTTAACATGCCACCGGCTAACATATTCCACCACATCCAATTACCGGCGATTCCACTTTGTCGAATCAGTTCGGTAACCGCTAATGGTGTATCGGCAGCAAAGGTCGTTGCCACCATAGAAGTACCGGCCAACCACCAGGGTAAACTCCGCCCGCCCAGAAAAAAGTCACTGGTGCTTTTGCTGGCTCTTTTACTGAAATGCAGTCCCAATAAGGTGATGGATAGGATAAAGCCTACGATGATGACATAATCAATCCAAGCAAGCGTAAATTCTGTTTGCATAGTCGGTCCTGTTAATGTTTTTTTTGGTGGAATAACTCTCCACTCTTTCTAAAATTGAGTAAATGATTGCAACCGCAATCACAATGAGAAAACTTTTTCTCCAGCGACCCAAGTTGTAATAACATTTTGCTTATTATCTAACAATACAAAGTCAGCACGATAACCCAATTCGATAGCACCCATGGAGTTTTGAAACCCAAGAAACGTTGCCGGAATAGTCGATGCCATTTGCAAAGCTTGAAACAGATTAACCTTTATTAATTGTTGTGCATTTCTAATCGCACTCGACATCGTCAAAACGGAGCCGGCAAGCTCTCCGGTCGTCGATGTGAGCTTATCACCATTACGAATAATTTCGCGATTGAAAAAAGGTAATGACTTGTCGTTCGTTCCCACGTGAGCCATGGCATCGGTCACTAACATGAGCTTTTCGATACCTTTACACTGCAAAGCCAGTTGCAAACTTTTCGAATGAACATGGTAACCATCTACGATAATTCCACAATAGCTTTCACTATCAGTTAGTGCAGCTCCAAGCATACCTGGTTCGCGTGCACTCAAGCTCGACATAGCGTTGAACAAATGAGTAAATCCGGATGCACCGGCTCTTAATGCCTCTTGTACGCTTTCATAATCGGCATTACTGTGACCGAGACATACCTTAACGCCATTACTGGTTAATTCTCTGACTTGCTCAATTGGAATCACTTCAGGAGCAAGTGTCACTAAAACCTTTCCGCAGTCTTTTCGGCAAAATAGTGCTATTTCACTATCCGAAAAAGCTCGAATACGGTCCGCACAGTGTGCTCCTTTTTTAATTTCGGAAATGCCCGGACCTTCATAATGAATGCCAATAATACCCGGTAAATTTTGAGCAATCGCAGAACTTACACTATCTGCAGCTCTTTGCATCACATCGAAATGATCGGTTATCACCGTTGGCAACATGGCCGTTGTGCCAAAGCGAGCGTGCACTTCACTTATGGTTTTTAACCCTGACAACGTAGGTTGTTGATTAAATAACACCCCACCACCACCATTCACCTGAACATCGATAAATCCGGGAACCAACAATCCTTCCATACTTTTTATTTTGCTTTCACCTGTCATGTGTTTAAGCATGAAGTCACTGTCACCCATTCCGACAACTCGACCATTTTCTACGGCGACTATTTGGTCTGATAGAAGCTTATTACCGTTAAAGAGTTGTTCTACCCGAAGGTAATCGATGCTCATTGATATTTTTCCAGCTCAAAGGGTTTGCGTTACTTTTTTTAACCCGATCGGACAATCTGGATTGCGATTCATCGCTTGCGCAGCTTGTTCGATATCCAGATAAAATCGAAGCAACAGGGTTAAAGGCGCCAGTCGTTTTGGTAAATTGCGATTCAGTTGAGTCAAATTTAATATTTTTGCGCCACGTTGGTGGAAGTCTTCAACTTGCTGACTGTGTACAGAAAAAGATTCATCTTCCACCAACACGTTTAACATGAGCAGTTGGCTGGCGGCCAAAGTAACCGGACCATGTAAAAACTCGGCGCTACTAAATGCCTCAGCATGAATTCCGCACACTTCTTTTATTTTTAAAGCCATTTCTTTTGCAATCGCGTAACCGAAACCACGCCCAACAACCACCAGATGACTTTCATTGATTAACAAGTGTGAAGGAACTTGAACTTCCGACTTGATCACTTTTTTCAAATTTTGAGGCAGTAAAAGTAGTTCCTGCTTTAACAACGTGTCTTCATGCCAATAAGCAACGATTTGAAGCAGGGCCGCTAAGGTACACAAATAACTTTTGGTTGCAGCAACCGATCGTTCCTCACCCGCTTTTAACGGTATAAACAACTCCACATGAGCTCTTAAAGGTGCCGACTCATCGTTTACCAAAGCCAGGGTTAATGCACCCGCTTCTTTTGCCATTTTTGCTTGAGCTATCACATCGGGACTGCGTCCGGATTGCGAAATAATAATCACCAACGCTGTATCGAGCTGTAACGTTTTTCCATAAACACTCGATACAGAAGGTGCGGCAGAAAATGTCGGAATACCCAACTCAATTTCAAACAAATATTTGGCGAAAACGCCTGCATGATCGGAAGATCCTCGTCCAATAACCATGACCATCTTCGGTTTAAAACTTCGGATCCTATCAGCAACCTGGTTAAACAAAGACTGTTGCTGTTGTTGCTCCGCGATCCTGATGGGTGTTTCGCAGGCTTCCAATCGCATTAACGATTCAGACATTCAGTTGCTCCTCACTTTGCAGTGCAAACAAAACGGCGCCCACCTCGGGCGATTGTAATGCGGGAGCGATTCGGTCTTGCAGATCGGTCGCTAACCAAGGCGATATTCGTTCAGCAATCCCCCCGATCAAAGACAACCTAGGAGGATTACGATCCAATAACTTGTAAGCAACGTGCGAAAGATACTGGCCAGCCTGTCGTAATATTTCTTTGGCAACAGGATCACCTTCATTGGCCGACTCAAAAACAAAAGGTGCCAACTTTGCGTAAAATCGTGGAGGTTTCCCAGAAACCTTTTGCACCAACTCAATGGCATCATTTGCCTGAATTTTTCGACACAACAAACTGGGAGCGCCTAATTGATCCAACGCTAACAAACAATATTCTACGGCTTGTAATCCGATCCACGCACCACTGCCCTTATCGCCGTGTGGAAACCCATGCGCACCAAGTGTGAGTGATTGACCATTCACCGTAACATAACCACAAGAACCTGTACCGGCAATGATCACTGCACCGTCACCACCATGATGAGCACCTAAGCAAGCCGCATGAAGGTCGGTTAATACATAATGTCGTTTAAACGGACTTTTCCATCGCTGCATTTGCTTCATCGCCTTAGGGATATTTACTCCAGCTAAACCAATTCCAGCGTTCATTTGAGATAGCATCGCTTGATTTAGATTAGCATCCTCTAACGCTAATCGACTGGCTTCGACAATTGAACGTTGCGTCAAAACCAAGTCTTGGAAAGCATTTGCCGGTCCAGACAAACCTCGCCCCAGAATACCACCCGTTTGACAATAAACCACCGCGCGACACTTGCTACCGCCGCCATCGATACCGATGTAGTAAGGTCGTTCTGGCTGCGTAGAAACCTCCATTAACACAAGACCCTCGCTTGAGTTGTCATTAGAATGGTGACAGTCTAAAACATTATGACAGCGCTGTCATTAATTAAATAAAGTATCCTTTAGTACCGATAAAATTGTATGAACGTTTAAAAAAGGTGAATTTAAAGAAGTTATCAAAATTAGATGACGGAGAATTGTACGAGGAACTTGGAGAGGATGATTTCTTGTGAACAAGAAATCATTATTCCTCGCTTTCTCCGTCATCTAAAACTCTGGATTAACGACTCAACATCAGTGGCCTTCCGGCTCTTTGTTTATTCATGGAAAGCGCTCTTACCCAAACGCGATCGATTTCGCTTACAATACCCGTTACCGGTTGTTCATTAATTGTGTACCAGTTTTTTTTATCTGTGGAATATTGCAAAGTCAGACCAGGTAAAATGGCATTCACTCTCAAACCCTGTTCATTCCAACGCGCTCCAATCGTTGGAATACGATAACGAATGTTTGCCTGCTCCAGTTTAGAAAGCTCTTTTAAATTCAACGCTGAAATAAAAGAAAACCAATCTTCGTCTCGTTTTACTTGTAACGTATTGGAAAAATGATTGGAGTGCTCTGAATATCGTTGCCCATGATGTTGGTAGTCGAGTTCCCAATCGGCCTTGTGCCACGCTCGCTCAGCAAAAGCCAACAATCTGGGAAACAAAAGGTAATCAACGTCTTCCTCGCTCCGAATGGTTTCACTCCATAATTGCGCTTGGATGCCAAACAAAGCTCTATTTCTATCTATCGGCTGGTGCTTGATATTTCCTTCTTCATCTTTTTGCATTCGATCGTCTGCCATGTATTTCTTTCCTTCTCGGTCATGCCATATTTCGGCGTGGGCGGGAAGATTGTCCGGCATAAACTCAAATACTTTTCGTGTATTGGTTCTACGAGATCCCCAATAGTACCCAGGTTCTTTGGGGTCCACTTCGTAAGGAAAATCGAAATAAAGTACATCTGGATGTGAAGCAATAACTTGCCAACCACGGTTAATTAATTGATGTGCAGACTCATGTCCGTCCCAGAACAAGGTTGACCACTCATTCACCTGTACATTTTTTGGCATTTGTTCGAGCCTAGTTAGCTTCATACCATCGCTCCAACCGCCAGCAATAATATTTTTTTGAGCCAGAGAGTTGGCAATACGCTCAATAAAATAGCCACTTAACTGTTCAACGCTTTTAACGCCAAAATCATTGTTTTGAATAAACTGTTGACATTCCGGCGAGTTCTTCCATGCACCGGCTGTTTCATCGGCACCAATATGATATCGTTGCAGCGGCTGTCCGGCCTCCCGGTGCATACGTATCACTTCGCTTAAGACTTTATCAACAAAACGAAAGGTCGATTCCATGCAAACATTGATGGTATTATCATGGTAATACTGCACCGATTCATAACGCGTGGTATCGTTAAAATCACTCAACAAAAATTCAGCTGCTTTTTCTCGGTTACCGTTTCGCATGAATGTTTTATAACGATGCTCCATAGCTTTAACTGCCGCGCGTGAATGACCCGGCATATCAAACGATGGAATCACTTCAATATGATGTCGTGCTGCCCAACTTAAAATATCCTTATAATCTTGCTCACTATAAAAACCGTTCACTGAATGATTTCGAAAAGGACCGCTACCTAATTGAGGCAACAAGCATTGATTGTTTTCGGGAGGAAAACATCGAAATGCTCCTATTTCAGTCAACTCCGGTAGATCTTTAATTTGCAGTCGCCACCCTTCATCGTCAGCCAGATGTAAATGCAATTTATTTAATTTATACGCGGCCATCTGGCGAATGATTTTCATCAGTAAGGCTTTACTATGAAAATTTCGCGCGACATCAAAATGCAAACCACGAAACGTATATCTCGGTGCGTCATTAATTTCCAGAGCAGGAAAATTCAGATTATCAATAGCAATGAGCCCAGAGATCGACATCAATCCATAGAAAATTCCACTTTCATGGCTTGCAGTAATTGTTATAGCGTTAGTTTCCGCGCGCAATCGGTAACCTTCTATTGGAATTACATCGTCAGTGACTCTTTTGAGTTTGAGCAGAACACCTTTCGGGTTAAACGTTATACCGAAGCCAGACAATCGGTCAAAACCAGCCTGCAAAAACTTCGAATCAAAGTTGTGTTCTTGTAAATGTATACCAAGTGAGAGGTCAACCGCATTATTCTTTTTGATTCGAATAAGCTTTTTAGGCTTCGGGATTAATCGATATTTCGGTATAGATACCGATTGCGCATTGAGCTTTTGATTAATATCGTACAAATACTTTGTATCGCTTAGTCGAGTTTGATCATTTTTCCCTCGTAGTAAAAAGTCTTTGTGCTCAGGTATGCCGTTAAAAAACCAATCGCCTGACTCTTGCAAATCTGTTTTGTTCGTTTCGTTGGTATTAGCCACAATTTCTGGACCTAGGCCATCCACATACAAAAAATAGTTGGGCATAATATCGGATTCTGACAAATGCCAAAAATCGGCATTAAACTCAGCCGTCAATGGCTTCTCTTGAGTAAAGCCGGAATATTTTTGGTTTGGTGTAATACGGTGCAAATCTCCATTGATATGCTCTAACGTCAAATTGTCGCTTCGAAATGAGCGCGACGGTGCGATATGACTAAAGTATAAAGACCAATTGTTGGCCTTTAGTGAGCCAGGAAAGGTTAGAGATATTTTCGCAATAAAACAATGACCTTCCGCAAATTGCTTATCGCACTTTTCCTCGGGTTGATTCTCAATTATTTCGTAATGAACTTTTAAAGTTTCAGAAAATTTTTTTAATTGTTTTTGTGTAATAATTTGCTCAATCGAATGGTCATTTTTCCCTTCCTTTACATTATGGTAAACCAGGAACACCGTCCAACAAGCAATCAAAAGAAGAAGCACTCGCAGAAGCCAACGACTCATATTCGGATTCTCTCAATTATTCACTTTAAAGTCTTTAGGTCACGTCCATGTTGACCTGAAGTTATCCGTTTCTAAAAGTTTGCTTGGACGCCTAAAACATATCGACTTCCATTTTTATAGATAGACATTAATCGAGCAGGGGTGCCATCATATTCAACAACTTCCTCATCCGTTAAGTTTATTGCCTCAAATGTTAAGTTGAGATTATCGGTAAGCGCATATGAAGCACTAAAGTCTAACTGTCCGAATGAGTCGTTCCATGCTTCCGCACCCGTCCAGTGCACGCCTTTATACCACTCGCTTCGGTAGTTATACATTAAGCGTGCACCAAATGTTTCATTTTCGTAAAAGCCTACCAGGTTGTACATATGTTCAGATGCACCTGCTACGATTGCTGAGCCTGCAATTTCAGAATCACGCTCTTGATCACTGTTTGCGTTTGTGTAGGTGTAATTCGCTAACACGCCAAAGTTATCAAAGTTAGTTTGAAATGAAATTTCAAACCCGTCTGTTTGACCGCCCAACCCATTCACCGGTTGGCTAAATCTTACGTCAACCCACTCACCTTGAGACTCGTTGTATCTCGGCTCTATATAGCTACGAGTAGAGCGATAACTTGCAATATCTTTATAGAAGTAAACCATCGATAACATTGAACTATCGTCAAAATACCACTCCCAGGTAAGATCAAATTGATTAGAAATCGTTGGGCGTAAATTAGGATTACCTGCAGAACCAACGGGCTCCAAACCATTCAGGTCTCCTGTTGACTCAACTGGAGCAAGGTCAGAAAAATTAGCTCGGGCCATCGTACGAGCAGCGGAAAAGCGAACAATAACGTCTTCCGATATATCAAATGTGAAATTTGCGCTCGGTAGAATTTCGGTACTTTTATTCGATTGCATTACCCACTCTAAATAAGAAGGTGTTAACCAAGTTCGATCGATGGTATGAAAGCCCCAAGAGTCCATACTAAAGTTATAACTTTGAGCGGTTAAATCCGTTTCAACCACACGAACACCAATATTTCCTCGTACATTTTCGGTATTAAAATTTCCTTGAATATAGAATGCGGAAATGGATTCATTAATATCCCAAATTTCGCCTAAAACATTGCTTATAGCAAAATCGGCATTACCACCGAACCCAAGCGCCATAAATGCATCGTAACTACCATCTAACTGGTTGACTACATTTCCACTTATTACATTCCCTGCGACGGAATGAATACCTGTCGATTGCCCACAGGTATTCAATGTTGGGCATTGAGCGAAGATGTCCCACATATAAGCCGAATTTGGATCCGATGAAGTGCCTGGACCATGCCAGCTGTAAGCTTGGCGTCCTTGTGTGCGATCGTGATCTCGAAACTTAATTCCGGTTTCGATCGAATCAAAGGCACCAAAATCCACTTCGAAACTCAAATCCAACTGAAGATAGGTTTCATCATCAGTGGTCGGTTTGTTTCCACCCCAAGTCCAGTTTTGCATCCACAAAGATCCATCTGTTGGATCAACATCAATGTTTATCGATGGAGTTCCCGAAAGATCGAAAGAATAGCCGGTTCCTGTTGATATATTTGGAACAAAACTCCAAGAAGTTTCATTAAACGTTCCTCCTTTTGCAGACGTCTTACCAACCTGAGTATGTAGCTGGTATCCTTGACCGTCATAATTCAGATCGAGATCGTAGCTACTGGTTTCTGTACTCGATTGTCGGTTAATGAAATCCCACTCATAAGATCCTCCATCAAGTACCGTTGCTGCATAAATATTATTTCCATGGGCTTCAAAAGAATCCAGAATAATATTTCTGTCGTCTGGATTATCCAACCAATCATTTTGTGGACGTATGAGTAAGTTAATATTGTGGTTGTTTGCATCCATTGAAGAGTCAAGAACATTAAAAGTAAGATCCAAGTTTGAAGTCGGTACAAATTGAATGCTCGCAAAAAGTGTTTCTCGTTCTCGCTCTTGTCTAAAAATTGGGTTTCCAATGTCTTTAGGCGCTCGCATACCGTTAGCAGACGGCGAGGTCCACCCTAAAACCTCTAGCCCCTCACGTTGCACAGTGCGATCATGTTTAGAAACAGACAACAAAAAGCCAAGGTTTTCTTCATCGTTTTTCCAAGAGTACATTGCATCAATTAACGGATCCGTTTCACCGGAGGTCTCAGAGTACTGAGCTTGCACACTGGCATTTACGGCTCCTTTTTCTAACCAAAGCGGTCGATGCGTTTTAAGCGTTACTTGTCCGCCAATTGAGCCCTCATCATTTTTGGCAAGTGGTGTTTTAGCAACCTCCAGCTCTTTCACTAAAAACGATGGTAATAAAGTGAAATTAAAACCACGAGAGGGGTTATCCAATATAAACCAATCTGCAGTAGCTACGTTTTGACCATTGAGCAAAGTACGATTAAGTGAAGGGTCAACGCCTCGAATCGTAATTTTTTCTCCTTCACCAAATTCTCGACTAACGCCAACACCTGTGATTCGAGACAAAGACTCAGAAACATTCTTATCGGGAAACTTTCCGATATCTTCTGCGGTAATCGCATCAACTACGGCTACCGCATATCGTTTCGCAGCAATATTTTGCTTTAAGCTTCCACGAAACCCACTGATTACGATCGTTGGCTCATCTTCTGATTTTTCGGCGTTGTCTTCCGTCTTTTCAGACGCGAACGAAAGTCCTGTCAGCCCGCTCAACGTCATAGCAATCAACCCCGGCAAGCATTTCTTTTTAAAATGAGGCGTACTCATCGATCTGTCCCTCTTATGGTTATGTTGTTGATTCGAAATTCGCGCCCAATGACAGCGTTGTCATCAATATTGAACAAACACTACACAGATTTATTGACGAATGCAACATCTCAAAAGCCGGAAGCACTCATTTTTTGACAACGCTGTCATTCCTATTGATTATATATCAATGAAGCTCGCACTTTTAAAGCAATGATTTTTCAGTACTTTTAAATATTTTTAACGGTCGATAGTCTAAGAGTTAAGTGAGATTTATAAAAGGAGAGAGAGAGAACTGTGCGATCATGCATTGCAACAGAGCCGTTTTAGAGCAACGCCTAATGAGTAGGATTCTTGGATAATTTCCTCGCTCAACAAGTGAAAGGTTAATTCCTTTTGAACTGACACTCAGGTAAGTTTTTCATTTGTTCCATCGATAAAATTTTCGCTCGGCAGCCCAGTCCACTTTCAGTAATTTGACGTTCAAACTCCAGTTGTTCCGATTTGCATTCGCATTGCAAACCTTCGATGGTGTAGTCTCCTTCTAAGATCACATCATCCAGCACAATAGGCGTTACTTTCGTAGTGTCGTCACTGTCTGGAAAAAGTGCATAAATTCCCACCGCAATAAGCGTAATGACACTAACGCCAACAACACCACCAAAAATTGCTACTAAAAATCGCATCAATACTTTTCTCCAAACCGCTTTGCCACGGCATTTTACAGCGATAACAAACTTTGTGCCAACAAACCAATATTACGATAACATTGCGCTCGAAAACTGGTTCTACGCCAGATAAACCCGATCTGCCGCTCGGCATTTTCAAAGGGCATGTCGAGCGCAACCAAATGCGTGTTTTTCAACAAGCCGGCTTTAATTGCCATTTCTGGCAGAAAACTGATGCCTTCACCGTCTTCCAGCATGGTCACTAAAGTCGTTAAACTGGTCGCCGCAAATGGATGAATTTTTTCAGTCTTCGACAATCGACAGGCTTCCAGCGCATGTCCGCGTAAACAATGCTCTTTTTCAAGTAGCATTAAGCTGCCGTCAGGCACCTGTTTAAAGTCCTGCAACATTTGCAGCTCATTTTTTAACTGCTTATGTGCCACCATCAGAAAACGATCCTGGCCTACCTGCATAACGTGAAAAGAACCGGTTTCTATCGGTAAAGCCAATATCGCAACATCAACTTCGCCTTTTTCCAGTTGGCTAAGCAATTGTGCCGTAGTATCTTCAACGAGCCGTAAACGTAATCGAGGGTATTGTTTTCGACTCGCTTTTGCCAATTTGGGAAGCAGAAACGGTGCAATCGTTGGAATGCAACCCAGCCGAACTTCCCCAGCCATAACATCTCCATCGGCCTCTATAAGTTGCATCATGTGAGTGGATTGGTCGACAATCATGCGAGCCTGCTCAACCACTAGCTCGCCCATGGCCGTAAACATCAGTTTTCGATTGTCTCGCTCAATTAACTGTTGCCCTACCAGCTCTTCCAGGTTATTTATGGCCACAGACAAGGTCGACTGGCTGATATGGCAAGCCTCGGCGGCACGATTAAAATTTTGCTCTTTGTGCACGGCAAGCAGGTACTGAAGTTGCTTGATACTGGGCAGATTCATAATGAAGACTGTCGATTAATAAGTTTAATGTAATAGATTTTAGCGAAGATAAACTTGAACTGCCAGTGCCGATATAGCACTCGATGAGTATTCTATTAAAAGCTCAAGTTTAATGAAAACGGGCCTTTACTGTGTAATGCACAATCAAAAGCAATTTGCTACATTAGTAAAGGAAGTGAAAAAGAATCGTAAATAATATTTTACCGAACAACCGAGTCGCGAATTATGCCAACCCCAAAGGAACGACGTTTGTTTCAACGCGTAGAGTTCGACAACAGCTGTCAGCTCTCTATCGGCGGTCGCCAATTCAATTGCACAATTCGCGACTTGTCTCTGAAAGGTGCTTTGCTGGATTTATCCCACTACAGTAACTTGCAACCGGGGGATAAAGGCACTTTAAGTTTCGACTTGGGCGATCAGCTCCATGTCATTATCATGGAGGTGGAAGTCGCCCATTGCGAAGAGGGGTTGATAGGCTTATACAGCACTCATATCGATGTGGACAGTATTAGCCACTTACGCCGACTGTTGGAACTCAATACAGGTGATGCGCAGTTATTACAACGCGAGTTAAACGCTTTACTCAGCGAATAAGCTCCCCACTTCAAAGCGCCTTAGTCTAGGTGTTGCAAGGCTTCCTCCAGCCGCTTCACACCGATTACCGTCATATCTTCAATCGCCGTTTTCGGTAAGTTACCATGCGGTACGATCGCGCGTTTAAAACCGTGTTTGGCAGCCTCGCGCAATCGCTCCTGACCATTAGGCACCGGTCGTATTTCACCGGCCAACCCTATTTCGCCAAAAATCACCAAGTTTTGATCGAGCGGCCGATTTTTTAAACTGGATAATACAGCACACACTAATGCCAAATCGGCGCTGGTTTCCATTACTCGTACGCCACCAACCACATTCACAAACACGTCTTGATCGTAAGTAGCAATACCACCGTGTCGACTCAGCACAGCTAACAACATCGCCAAGCGGTTTTGTTCTAGACCAACCGTCACGCGACGAGGATTTCCCAAATGGGTTTCATCGACCAGCGCTTGAACTTCTACTAACATGGGTCGTGAACCTTCCCAGGTGACCATCACCACACTACCGGAAACACGTTGTTCAAAACGCGATAAAAAAATAGCTGAAGGGTTTTTCACTTCTTTCAGACCGCTTTCGGTCATGGCAAATACCCCCAGTTCATTCACCGCACCAAACCGGTTTTTCACGGCACGCAGAATGCGGTATCGACCATCGCGTTCTCCTTCAAAATACAACACGGCATCCACCATGTGTTCCAATACACGAGGTCCCGCTAGCGCGCCATCTTTGGTTACATGACCGACCATAAACAAGGCTACATTGTGCTGTTTCGCGTAACGCACCAACACTGCAGCACTTTCTCGCACTTGCGCCACACCACCCGGTGCGGACTGCAACTGCTCGGTATAAATGGTTTGTATGGAATCCACCACCATCACTTGTGGTTGTTGCTGTTTTGCCTGCGCCAGAATCGTTTCTACCTGAGTTTCGGTGAGCAACTTCAACGCTTTACCATCGAGCCCTAACCGATGCGCACGCATCGTGACCTGTTGTAGTGACTCCTCTCCAGTAACATAGAGCGTTGGTAATTGTTGACTGAGCAAACACATGGCCTGCAATAATATGGTGGACTTACCAATTCCAGGATCGCCACCAATCAAAATCACCGACCCCGGTACTAAACCGCCACCAAGCACACGATCCAACTCCGAAAGTTGTGTGCCAACCCGCGGCACTTCCTGCAAATCGACTTCGGCCATGGTTTGAACTTTACTGGCTTCACCCGCATAACCTGAAAATCGCTCCGAACGAGCCGTTTTTGCCACTTGTGTCTGTTCTATTAGGCTATTCCATTCACCACAATCGTTACACTGTCCGGCCCATTTAGGATGCACCGCCCCACAGGCGTTACACACAAATTGCACTTTTGCCTTGGCCATAAATTTGAATCCCCCGTCCGGTTATTACCGGAAAAATCATGGACTTGCACTACACTTAAATCATCGATAACTGCGAAAAAAGGTCGTCACTTGTCCGATAAAAAGAAAGTCGTTGTCTCGCATTATAAATCCGTTGGTCGCTCCGGCAAGCAACTGGTAGAAGAAGATGTTCAATCCGGCTCCGATACCGCACGTTTTCTGGAACGAATGGAACACAGACGTTTATCGATGCCTTGCCATCTTACCATTGATATGCGAGGAAAAGTTGCTGATGCCTGTCGTCTCTATAAGTTTCAAGGGTTGGATCATTATATGGATCAAAAGTGCATCGATATTTTTGAAATCGAAGCGGCAAAATACGATGGTAAGTACACGGTGGGTGTTTTTGAAAAAGTACAAGCTGCCGATCATACCTTTAAAGCACAGCATGAGCGAGAAAACCAACTAAGACTCGCTGAAAAGAAAAAACGAGAGCAGCAACGGGCCAGCCACGTTCCGAAAGATCCTCTGTTTGCTGGCGCAGAGGAAGAAGAAACCGTAGTTGAGGCCGAAAAGCCAGTGTCAATGGAAAATGAATCGCATGATATTCAATTAATTCCATTCGGCTATCGCACACAACGAAAAGAAAACCGCCTCAACTTTGCTTCATCCGTTCATGTCTTTTTACCGAACAATCATGAGGTGACCGGTAAAACCAGCGATATTTCGATCACCGGTATTAAAGTCAGTTTAATGGCAAACATTGAAAAGCTGGCCGCGAATACACCGATCCAGATTCGGTTCGATACGCTGGAAGAGCAACAGCAAAAAAGTTTTGGCAAAATCGATTATCGACTCATTGCCCAAGAGAAAGATCATCACGGCCGAGTGTTGTTACGTCTGGCGCGAAGTGACGCATCCGAGCAAGAAAGCTTTAATCGTTTTATCGGCGAATTTATACAATCGCATCGCAGACGCTACAAAATCGATTTGGAAGATGATTTGTTAGCGCTTTACGCCAAAGCCTTTGAGCGCATTTACACTCTCGCAGCCCCAATCACAATTAACTTGCTCGACCTTTCTTCCGATAAACCTCAGTGCATATACAGCGCAATGCGTCCTGGTGAACAAGGTCAAATGAAACACTCCTTAATTGCATCCATTTCGGCCTCATTAGATCGCTTTATTCCAAATGATGATCATCACCACTCTCTGTTGCTTGAAACTTTTTTAGTCAAAGGTGAGACACGCCACCGAATTTATTGCGCACTTCGCGAACACTTAATGGAACAGGATCAATTTGATGAGTTTTTACGTGTTGGAGCCCAATGCCATCTAGTCGCCCGATTATTGATCACTTTACAACCGGTCAACACCCAAGACTTGGATTCCGCTCTTACAATTCTGCAACCTTTAAATGATGCCGATCCCATGCGGTACGAAACTCTGGGTAACAATTGGAAGCGTATTACACATATTGCCTACCTATCCATCATCGAAGAAAAATCCAATCCGGACAGCATGCTTACTGGGCAAAGCCTCCAAGTGAAAACTTTCGACGACTATCAACTGGATACTGACAACCTACGCGTTTGGCAACTGGGTTATCGAAACGAGCGCAAAGAAAGTCGCTACCTGTATTCAACGACAGCGAATATTGTTCTGGGGCGACAAAAATTTTCCGGTAAAACAATTGATTTTTCACCTTCCGGGTTACGCATTCAATTGCAAAATGCTGACTTTATTCCTACGGCACTTGAAGTGAATACTATCGTCAAAATCACGTTACCGGATTTGCAAAAATTAGCCAAAAAAACCGCTAACTTAAGCCAGCTTTCTTATCGCGTCACTCAGTGGCACCCACATCAAAAAGCCATTAGTTTAAAACGCGACTTTGCAGTAAAAAATCACGATGGCGCCACTTTTTTTGCGCGGCTAATCAAGTCTAACGAAGACAAGTTAAAACAATGCGTTGAAGACTTGGAATATACCTTGATGGCGGAAAAGCTGGAAAACCTGGTGAGCGCTTATTTACCTGGTATTCCACTTTTTATCAATCGTTTTCCAGGCGGACGCTACGCAGTCGACAGTGTCGCCGCTACGGAAAATGCCAACCCGGTCTTGTGGCGATTTCATCTTCACGAGCTTCATCGTTTCGATTTTCACCCGCTTAACCTAGAGCTCTTGTTTGGTGAAATGATCAAGTCTCATATTAATCGGCGAGGTCAGCTGACCAAGTTACAAACAACCCGTTTGTTTGCTCGGTTTCCGAACGGCTCAAGCGAGGAAGAGCCAATCGAAATTATTGCTGAATCTTCGATGAAAGACACGCGAGAAATTGCTCGCTTTATTCTTAAAACACGCAAAAGCCCGGATTTCCGTATTTTACGTGCGATTTTTTTGCCCCCCCCCTATATTAAGTTGGAGGAGTTTAGCGAAGACCTAAAACTCATTCGCAGCAACTCACCTAATCGGGCACGCGACTTCGAACAAAAACTGCAACAATTAGCTGCCATTGTTGAAGTTGAAGACATCAGTGCTTTCTATCGAAGTTGAACAGCGAATTGTGAGGAAATAATGAATTTTTTTTTCGCCGATACTGTGATTTGAACGGCTTTCACTCGAAACTGCGATTATGACATTGGCATAATCGCCAGCAAAGAGTAAGATTGGAACAATCTATAGTCCCGGAAAAGTAGTATGTGGACACCCACTTCCTGGCAACAAAAGCCTCTTGAACAACAAGCAGACTACCCTGACAAAGGCGCCTTAAAATCGGCAATCGACGAACTGAGTCAATTGCCACCGCTGGTCAGTTCAGAAGAAGTTTTGCAGCTTAGAGCGCTAACTGCACGAGCAGCAGACGGCGACGTTTTTTTACTGCAAGGTGGCGACTGCGCAGAGTCTTTTATGGATTGCAACCCGGCATCCATTCAACGAAAGTTTCAACTGCTGTTGCAAATGGGTCTGCTTCTGACTTACGGCTTAGGACGCCCGATAGTTCGTGTTGGTCGTATGGCGGGCCAATACGCCAAACCACGCTCAGCACACACCGAAACCATTCATGGTGAAAGCCTGCCTTGCTATCGTGGTGATTTAATCAACGATGTCGAATTTCACGCTGATAAACGCATCCCTGACCCAGCTAGACTACTCAAAGGCTACAGTCTTGCTTCTCTGACACTCAATTATATTCGGACCATTAGTCAACAGTCTTATGCCGATTTATGTGCACCTGAATTTTGGAAGGCTGATAACCTCATACAAGGCTCAGTGAGCGAGACTATGGAACGTCAGCTGGAGGAAGTGCAGCGTGCTTTTTCGCTGGTACGTCATCTGGCACCCGATCATTGGTTGTCGCAGCAAAACTTCTATACTTGCCACGAAGCGTTACACCTGCATTACGAACAAGCCCTAACACGTCAAGTTAAGGATCGCTGGTTTAACTTATCAACCCACATGCCCTGGGTTGGCATGCGTACCGCCAAACCAGATTCTGGACACATTGAATATTTACGCGGTATTGAAAACCCGGTCGCCATAAAAGTAGGGCCAAGAATGTCATCCGACTGGTTACTCTCCATCTGTGAAAAACTCAATCCGATGAACCAGCCTGGACGTATTACTTTGATCACCCGATTCGGACATCAACAAATACAGCGCCTATTGCCTACTTTAATCCAGTCCGTGCAACAGTCAGGAGCTGCCGTAACCTGGTGTTGCGATCCGATGCACGGCAATACCGTTACCACTGCTCAAGGCGTAAAAACGCGTTATTTTGACCATGTCATTCAGGAGCTCATGCTCGCAGCCCAAATTCACCAAAACCTGAATAGCGTCTTGGGTGGCGTCCACCTTGAATTAACGGGCGAAGCGGTAACAGAATGCATTGGTGGTCAATGCGGTATTCGAGAAAAAGATTTGGCCCGCGCCTATCACTCATTGGTGGATCCCAGGTTAAACCACCAGCAAGCGTTGGAATTGGTTTTGCATTTAATCGAAAATTATAAAAATCAAGGCGTTAGCCAAGGTTTTCAAGCATTGCGAAAGGCGCCTTAAAGGCTCGATTTTTAACCAATAATTCGTTACAATAGCAAATTGTTATTTGGATTGATGCAGTAGAGGAGGCAACCATGAAAAAGCCATTAATGTTAGTTGCAGCGTTTATGTTTTCTTGCGCTACTTTGGCAGACTCCTCCATTGACGCCACCAAACAAGAGTTTGAACATCCTCAAGATCCGAAAAAGTGCCTTACCGAACTGCAAGTTGTTAAACATTCCGAAACAGAAGTTAAGAAAGACGATAAAGACCCCAAAAAACAACCTTCCTGGTTCGAAAAACTGGTAAAGCACAAATTGGGTACACTTCATTTTCAAGACATTATTGAGCTTTTCCATTAAAAGCCACTGATCTTTCATTGTTTTATTCGTTTTCTCTGACCTATACTGCGGGCTTTCTACGCCACTAAGTTCGTCATTGTATGTCTAATAACTCTGAAATACCGCCCAAAAAACCAGGTTTTTTTTCTGTATTGCAAAGCGTTATTGCCGCCATGTTTGGCGTACAAAGTGATGCCAAGCGCAAGCAAGATTTCGAGCAGGGCAATGCCATCGAATACATTGCGCTGGGAATAGTGATGGTGATCCTGTTCATTTTAGTCATCATGTGGGTGGTTAACGGAGCAATTGCCGACTACCAAGCAGGACGTTAAATACTATTAAAACACCCTCTCAATACCTAAGACTTAAATTAATTTGCGGCAAGTAACCACTCACTTGCATCGGACCATAACTGTTGTGGTGCTTTTGACGAGAAAAAACCAAAGTGCCCCAGTTGCTTAACACCAAAGTCTATCGGTCGATACAATTGAGTTTCAATTTGAGCGTTATGATAATGTCTTTGCAAAGCTTTAATAGCCGTAAGTGGCGCTAAACTTCGGTCGTCTTCGAAGGCCAAAAATCGCATTTTTCTTTGTTTACCAAAGTGTGCCGGTAGCGGTTGGCGCTGCTCATCACAAAAGTAGTCCGTATAAGTACACCAACGCCGCCATTCGTCAGCCACTCCTCCTGGAATGTCCATGCTTCCACCGAGAAAGCGCCCCGGAACGTAACCGAGTGAACGGTTTAACAGGGGCACTAACAAATACCAAGCCAGTAACATTTTAGGTTGATGACGCTTGTCAAAATGCTTCCAGTAACCCACGCCAGAAGCCACATTCAAAGTTGCAGAAATTTCATCGTTATTCTCAGCCAACCCTTGAATTTGTCCCCCCAAAGAGTGTCCGATAGCCACCAGTTGACGGTTAGGAAACTGATTAACAAACCAGTCAGTTACCGCTGCATAATCAAACCGCCCCCACTGCTGAAGCGTAACCGATTGCCATTGTTGGCTCCGGCTCGAACCAATGCCTCGGTAATCGTAAGTGAGAACGGTGAACCCCTGCTCTGAAAGAAAACGCGCAAATTTATGATAAAAGGTTTGAGCAACAGCCATAGCCGAATTGATCTGTACACAGGTCCCGTTACTGCGCTTTGGCTTAAACAACGTTGCGCTGAGTTGAGCATCGTCCTGAGTTGTAATCGTGATGGGTAGCATGATATTGCTTAAATTGGTTGGACCAGTCTGGCTATTGTGACACAAACCACTCTTCCCTGGAATCCAAGCGGTACCATTCCTATTTTACGAAAGGGATAAAACAAAAACGCCAGCGATCTTGCTGGCGTTTTTTTGAAGGTCTTTATCGACGTCTTATTTCTTAGCAGAAGCTTTGTTCACTTGTGGCTTTGCAACCAAAGTATCCACTTTGGATTCAACAAACTGCTTCCACTCATCGGACATTTGTTGACCCATTGTTAGCAAAGCACTGGAGTCTTCGATCAACTTACGAGAAATCTCACCAGATACCTTAAGCTGCTCTTCAGCAAGCGATTTCATATCATCAAAGTTTTGAATTTTTGCCGCTTTATCCAACTGGGACAGCCCCATTTTCGTGTACTCAGTGGCCATTTCCAATTGCTTTTGACCCAGCTTTTGAACTTGACTTAAAGCGATACGATTAAACTCCAGAGCAGGCTCAAAAAAGGCTTTGCTTTGCTCCGCTGCATTGCTAAATACTTGTGCAAACATGTTGTTCTCTCCCTTTAATGGCGAGTAATAGTGAAGGTTCTTTGACTTGCTGCACCACAGCATAGACAATAATTTTGTGCAGCGCAATAATCAAAATGAGATTATTTTATGAACAATTTATGAAATTAAAGTAATGCTTTAAAAACAGCCTTTAACTCCCTGCTTTTTATTTCAAAACTCGTCCAAACAATCTCACTAAGCGAATATTTGTAAACAAGACTATTATTTCTCATCAAAATGACGTAAAAATGACATTTTCGCATCGCAACATAATAAATCATTACTTTCATTAATCAGCATCGCACACCAAAACAGAAAGGCGAGACGCAGAGTGATGAGTAGCCAGACCAACAATTCAGCCAGTAACTGATGGAGAGTAAAAATGGGATCGGAAAACTCAAAAGCTGACTTTTTTGACATGCTCAACCAACTCAGTCAGCAAATGATGACAACCGCAGAATTGATTCAGAAAAATGCACAACGCATGTGGTTTGACTATCAGCGTCAGGCAATAATGGCGCAGGAACTCACCGAAGCTTTCACACAACTCTCGCAACACCCTCAGCTGCTTCAGGCGTATCAGGAACAACTGACTCAATACTTAAGTAACGGCTTACCATTACCAAACGAAGCTAAAGATCGGCGCTTTAAAGATGATGCTTGGCAACAACCGGGCTTTGCCGAGTTAAAGACTCTGTATTTGGCTTTCTGTGATACCACTATGGCACTTTTTACAGACTTGCCATTAGGTGATGAAGATAAAAAGCAACGCATCTTGTTTTACGTTCGCCAATGGTTATCCGCTATTTCGCCCAGCAACTTTTTAATGTCTAACCCGGTAGCGCTGGCTGAAACTCAGAAAACCGGTGGTATGAATTTACTGCAAGGTATGAAACATTATTTGGAAGACTATGAGCGCGGCCAGGGATTACACAATGTCAGAATGACCGATCTCAACGCATTCAAACCTGGTGAAAACTTAGCGACTACCCCCGGTAAAGTTGTGTATCAAAACGAAATGATGCAACTGATTCAGTATTCCCCCACTACCGAAAAAGTGAATGAAACTCCCCTTTTGATAGTCCCACCTTGGATCAACAAATACTACATTCTCGATCTAAAGCCAGAAAACTCATTAGTGCGATGGTTAGTGGAACAAGAGCAAACCGTATTTATGATTTCTTGGGTTAATCCCGATGCTTCATTAAAGGATAAAAGCTTCGCCGACTATATGACTCAAGGCATCATCGAAGCGCTCGATGCCATTGAAAAACAAACAGGTGTAAAAAGCGTGAACACCATGGGTTATTGTCTCGGTGGAACTTTGCTCGGCGCAACCCTAGCGTATCTTTCAGCGACAAAAGACGAGCGCATTAATTCAGCCACTTTTTTTACAACGTTGCTCGACTTTTCCATTCCGGGCGAATTAGGTTGCTTCTTATCGAAAGAACAATTGGATATTCTCGATGAACAAATGGCAACCGAAGGTATTCTGGATGGCAGAGCACTGGCGCTTGCGTATAATTTGTTGCGAGAAAATGACCTCTACTGGTCCTATCATGTTAACAACTATTTGCTAGGTAAAGAACCGCCTGCATTTGACTTGCTGTACTGGAATTCTGACGCAACCAACTTACCAGCAGCAATGCATTCATTTTATTTGAATAACATGTATCTCGAAAACCGCCTAAAAGATCCAGGTGGTATCGAGCTCAATGGTATCGCTATCGATCTTTCACAAATACATGTCCCCTGTTATTTCCTTTCGGCAGAAAAAGATCACATTGCATTATGGAAAAGCACCTACCTAGGCGCACTCAAAATGTCCGGACAAACCACCTTTGTTTTGGCAGGTTCCGGACATGTCGCGGGCGTTATTAACCCGGCACAAAGTGGCAAATACAGTTACTTCATCAATGATACCCTTTCTGAAGACGCCGATACCTGGCTCCAACATGCCGAACAACACTCTGGTTCCTGGTGGCCACACTGGGCACAATGGCTGCGAGCCCAAAGCAATACACCCGTCACTGCACGAGATCCTGAAAAAGGAAAACTCAATCCGATAGAAGATGCGCCAGGAAGCTATGTATTGAAAACATTGTCTTAGTGTACGAGTTGCGAGTTGCGAGTTGCGAGTTGCGAGTTGCGAGTTGCGAGTTGCGAGTTGCGAGTTGCGAGTTGCGAGTTGCGAGTTGCGAGTTGCGAGTTGCGAGTTGCGAGTTGCGAGTTGCGAGAAATGATGAAAGCTCCATTTCGTTCCGTCAAGTAAAGTCTAAAAACTCCGACTGATTACTTGCCGTTCATAACTCGCAACGTTTTATTCATCCAACTTTCAGGGTTCGATAAAAGCGTTAGGACTGATAGCAAAACGCTTTGATAACGCTCGAATATGACGGACGGTGAGCGAGCGCTTGCCGTTAAGTATTTCTGACACGACGCCTTGACTGCCCACTTCCTTAAGATCGGACTGCTTGATCTTATGGACTTTCATCAGGTATTTAAGTGCGGTTATGCCACTGCCCACTTCATTGACGAGGAACTTCTCCTCGTACTGCTGAGCCGCATGCGCCATGCTCTCAATTAGGCCATTCAACGGACTGTTCACATCGTGCCCACTCAGCGACATGGCTTCTTCCAGATGGTTCACCAGGGCTTCGTAATCACGCTCAGTGTCAGGCCGTTGGATCAAGGGGGCTACTGCGTCCCAATGATTAATGGCTTGCTGCAATTGTTCATTCATAACACGTATCCCTCTGCTCTATCAGTTACATCACCCCAGGGCGCACATCTTTTACCATGGCGACCTGAGCCGTAAAGTTGATCATTGCCTTTAATAACAGGGTGGTACCCGGTACAAGAAACCAATACTCATTGCCCGAATTTCTGAGTTCAGAAAAAGTACGGCGTAACGCAATATCCGATGGGAAATCAGTATAATTCATGATCCGATACCAGCCATCCAGTGCTGTTTTTGAAGCGGGAAACTTCTCTTTTGCTTCAGCGAGTCGGTGCGTTGCTACGACTTTCACTTGTAAGTTCTCCTAACTTAAGCTCATCTCCAGTTGAGAAGATGTTCATCGATTGAATTTCATTATAAGACACGGATCGGCCTTATGGAGCGTGATTGAACACAATTTGTTATAATTGTGAACCATTTCATTATATACCATTCGATATATTCTGCCCGCGAATTAAACGGTAAATTTGTATAAGAAAGGGTCAATATTTGCCTTGAGAAAGCTTACAACTGTACGAAGCGCGATTCGCAAAAATCGAGCAAAGTCGCATGATAAAAGGGCTTCAGAGCGGAAATAGAAATTTACAACAGATTAATCAACTCAAATCATGCAAATCTCATCTTGGTAATATTTCCATACCCATGCGGAAAGGGTTCATTCTTGAGATGTCGTAATTGAAAGAGACTTGGCTTTTAGAAATTCGCTCAGATAGGCCGGTAAATCGCCAATAACTCATCAGCATGGCCACGTTGACCGCCATTGCAACTGATAAAACGACGCACCGGAAAGCTGACAATATCAGCGGGTTGGTACATGGCGCGGGTGATTTCGTTTTCATGATTGGAAATAACCACCGTAACATTTCGATTCGAAAGCTTTCTTGCTTGAAACGCCAAGCGCTCTTGGTCGTGCAAGCTGAACCCCGTTTTCGCGTAACTGGTAAAATAGGCAGTAGGAGAAATCGGCACATAAGGAGGGTCACAATAGACCACGTGATCACGTCGAGCTCGCTTCATAACCGTCTCGAAATCCTGACATACAAAATCCGCTCTTTGTGCCTTTTGCCAGAAGTGTATTAACTCGGCTCTTGGAAAATAAGGGGCTTTATACCTGCCAAAAGGAACATTGAAGCGGCCTTTTAGATTATAGCGGCATAAACCGTTGTAACCGTGGCGATTCAAATACAAAAAAAGTGCGGCCTTTTTTTCATTTAATGACGAAGCATTGAATTCTTCACGTAACCGATAATAAGCTTTTTCATTGTTAAATTTCTGATGAAAGTAAGATGCAGAGTAATCAATGAAATCATGACCTTGCTGCTTCAAGGTTTGGTATAGATGAATAAGATCAGGGTTGATATCCGCTAACAAATAGCGATCGTAATCGGTATTTAAAAATACAGCTCCGGAGCCTAGAAAAGGTTCAATTAACCGTTTACCAGCAGGTAAATGCTCAGTAATTCGATCAATTAAACGATATTTACCTCCGGCCCATTTTAAAAACGGCCGTACTTGCCCAGAACGCAATGAATTTGTCTCTTTTTTAGAATTTGCTGCACTATACGAGATTTTGTTTTGAATTGCATGAGCAAATGGAAAAAAGTAAAAGCGACGGCACACTCATCAAGGATGCCATCGCTAGTACTGACTCAATTGATTTTAAATTACTCCGGTAATTTAATTTCTTCGACTTTATACCCAAGTGCTTCGAACTGCGGTTTCAATGTTGCCATATCACCAACCACCAGTTTGGCCATAGCATCAAACGTTAGCAGTTTTTTCGCCAAAGCGTTCAGTTCATCACGAGATACCGACTTTATGATTTTGGATTGCTGCTCAACAAAACCTGTTGTCAACTCATACTCCAGAACATTTGCCATAAAACCAAGCTTATCGCGTGGTGTTTCGTACTTAAGCGCATCTTGTTGCCCTATCGCATTACGCATAAAACTCAGCTCGTCTTCAGTCATTCCTTGTTCATGATAGGCTTTAATTTCTTTTTCAAATTCAAGAAAAGATTTATCCGTCACATCGGCACGCACACTAGCCGTTGCGGTATACCCACCCATGAACTCATCACCCCAGAAGTAGGAATGAGCACCGTAGGTATAACCTTTGTCTTCGCGTAAATTAAGATTAATCCTGCTGTTAAAAGCGCCACCCAGGGCAAAGTTCATCAGCTCCGCTTTGAA
Organism: Pleionea sp. WD8-19; assembly: GCF_055326765.1. Lineage (NCBI taxonomy): Bacteria > Pseudomonadati > Pseudomonadota > Gammaproteobacteria > Oceanospirillales > Pleioneaceae > Pleionea > Pleionea sp. WD8-19. The sequence continues at coordinate 109,895 of NZ_JBUZOU010000013.1, forward strand.
AAACTCTCCAGTAAAGTCGCGTGGCAATTGCCGCTTACCGATACGAATCACCGACTGTGCCGCCTTATCTTTGTTGACCATGTAAATGACCTTAGGATCGAATTCAGCAGGTTTAAATGTCGCTTGTGCCGCCACCGACTTACCCTGCCATTTATCCAGTGTGCCAAATACCGGCATCACTTCTTTTTGCGGCAGGTTGCTGACCACAATAACCTGTGCAGACTCCGGCTTGACGAACTGCTGATAAAACCGCTTAACATCCTCTAACGTTAACGCGGAAACCGATGAAACACGTCCTTGATTGTCGATTCCTGCAATCGTGTCACCATAAAGCAATTGCAACCATGCTTGAAGTGCCAAACTATCGGCCTGTTTTTTACTATTTTGAATCGACTGAATGATTTGCGCTTGCAGCCGCTTAAAGTCATTTTCATCAAAAGCCGGCTGTACCAACTTCTCGGCCACTAAGGCCATAGTCGGCTTCAAGTTTTTGGTTAATGAACTGACATACACATTAATGCTTCTGTCGGCTGCATTGATGCTCACCGAACTGCCCAACTTTTGCAAAGCTAAGCTCATCTCTTCCGTCGAGCGTTGTTGCGTCGACTCATTCAAAAGGTCGGCCGTAATCGCTGCTAATCCGGCTTTATTTTTTTCGGTTTGGTAATGGCCACCAGGAATTTTGATCAAAATTGAAGTCGTAGGCGTTTCCAAACTTTGACTGCCTAAAACCGTCATTTTATTAGCCGTCTGCGCTTGCCAGAACTCAGGAACGGATACCAGTGGATTCGCTCCTGCCTTCGGTTGAACACTGCGATCGAAGTCATCTTTGGCAATTCGTACATCAAGTTCGGAAGCTTTCGTGGTACTGGTCGCCACAAAGTCACGTGGCGGTTGACGGAAATTATCTTTTTTCGCCACCTGCTCAAGTTTACCGTTAGGAACAATACTCATCACAACAGCCGGTTTGTTTTTTAGGTATTGGTTGTAAACGCGCATGACATCCGCTTTGGTTACCGAGTTGTAACGCTCGATATCTTTGGCGATGTAATTGGGGTTGCCAGTAAACGTTTGGTACGCAGCTAACTGACTGACTTTACCCGATACCGATTGCAAACCAAAAATGGTGCGCGATTCGTGTTGAGCCTTGGCTTTAATTAAATCGTCATCGGTGACACCACGTTGTTCAAACTCTTCAAATGCGGCGCGCATGATGGTTTCCAGATCAGACAATGTTTTACCCGAAGCCGGATTTGGCAATGCAAACATAGTGAACTGACAAGCAAGCTCCTGGCATGGATGCGATACACCCGCTTGAACAGCAAATTGGTTTTTCACCAAGTTCTTATAAAAAATCGATGTTTTTCCACCGCCCAAAATTTCGGCTAACAAATCCAATGGTGCTTCGTCTGCGTGACGTCCATGAACGGTAGGAAAGGCAAAATAAATCAAGGGTAAATGTACATTGTCCTCCATCGAAATGTAGCGATCCGAATCAAGCGTGACCGGTGCTTTTACCGGCATGTCCACTTCGGGGCCACGAGGGATGGAGCCAAAGTATTTTTTTACCATCTTAAGCACTGAAAGGGTATCAACCGACCCACCAATGGTAATGGTCGCATTATTAGGGCCGTACCAACGTAAAAAGAATTTCTTCAAATCATTCACGTTAACACGGTTCAAATCTTCGATATAACCGATTGTTTGCCAAGAGTAGGGATGACCCGCAGGGTATAAAGCTTCGGCGACACGTTCGCGCAACAAGCCATAGGGCCGATTGTCGTAGCGCTGGCCACGTTCGTTTTTCACCGTTTCACGCTGTACTTCGAACTTTTCCTGAGTAACGGCATTAAGCAAAAAACCCATACGATCGGCTTCGAGCCACAGCATTTTTTCCAGCTGGTTTACCGGTACGGTTTGAAAGTAGTTGGTACGATCAGCATTTGTCGTACCATTTAAAGTACCACCCGATTCAGAAACAATTTTAAAGTGCTCTTCATCAGCAACATGTTCAGACCCCTGGAACATCATATGCTCGAAAAAGTGGGCAAAACCCGACTTGCCTGGCTCTTCACGTGCTGAACCTACATGATAGGTCACGTCCACATGCACCAGTGGATCGGAATGGTCTTCATGCACGATTACGATCAAGCCATTATCCAGTTGATACTTCTGGTACGGGATGACAATATCGTCATCTTTTTGAGTGACCGTTTCAATGTGCGTGATCCCTTCAGGCAACGCCTGCTCGCTCAACGCTTTAGATTCACCGGCATCTGCAACGGATGACTTTTCTTCATTTTGCTGGCAAGCCGATAATAAAGCGGTCAATACCAAAATTTTCCAGAGTTTCAAAATGTCCCCTCTCCTATCGTTAATTCGGCGTAATTAAAATATCGAACTGTAAGTACAAACCTTACTTGGCAGACTCAGTCTGATTGAGATGGGATATCTTACATGATCGGTTGGTGAACACCTAACCGAGGTTAAAAACAGTCGTTATGAGCCTTAGCGTCAGGCGACAACGCTTAAATACTCACCTTGCTCTGGCGCATCAACAACGCCCAAAGCGCGCAATTTAGACACAAATCGTTGTTGTGGTGACTCTTGTTGGGTTGATGTCGATTGTTCATCATCAACTTCAGGCTCAGGTTGAGCTTTTTCTGCAGGTTCGGCGCTTTGCTGTTGAAGCAGCTCGGCTCGCGCCTGGTTAGCCTTAGCTGCCGCTTGCGCCGCCACCTGGCGATCCTGACCTGAAGGATCCGCCGGTGCTAGCGCGGCTCTTTGCACTTGTTGCATCTTTTGCAAAGTCGCTAATGCATCACCAGGAATTTCAGAAGTGTTAATCGGCACTTCTCCTCCAACCGCATAACTTCGGCCATCGGGACCTCGTTTGAACGTAAAGCTGGGTGCGCCGGCGTATTGACCACCCACCGCAGCATGTGCCGCTTCATGAGCCCGTACTTCGCGGTCTCTTACTCTTAACTTTTGAGTTTCTGCTTGTTCACGCTGCTGCTGTCTTTTTTCGGCTTGTTGTTCTTTCTCCTCTCGCGAAGCATCTTCTTCGCTACGTTCCCGTCCACTCTCACCTTCCGACTTTTCGTTGACTTGTTGCTTTTGTTCATTCGAAGACTCGGTGCGCTGACTTTCGGTACGCTGTGATTGCTGACCTTCTTCCGGAACAGGTTTCAAATTGACCGTTTCGGTCGATGCTTTGGCTTCGGGAACTCTTTCTTGCAGACGAGCGTCATTACGCACCGATTCGGTGGGTACATTAACAGAAGAAACCGGAATCGCGACCGGTGCGGAATTAATTACCATAAAATCAATGCCTTATAAAAGGCACAACCGGGTTAAACCTCAATATCGATGATACTGCCCAAGATCCGATTTTGCGCTTCGATAGACTTAGCATTGGCCTCTGCATCGCGCTCTGCCACTTTTAACTCCACCAAAGGTTCCACCAAATCCTGCGTGCCTTCCTTGTGCGCACTGGCAGATGCAATCTCATGGGCTGCTTGCCCAGCACGATTCACCGCATTTTGGAATCCACCCAATGCCGCTGAAAGACCATCAATTTGCATAAAAACCTCTAACTTATTGAAATACCGTTACTTTTGGAGTTAACCATAAGACAATTGGTTCATCCATCTGGTGCTCCATATTAAGTTATCGGCTGGACGCTCGGTGAGTTTAGCAATAAATGAGATTTTTTAGTTGCGAGTTGCGAGTTGCGAGTTGCGAGTTGCGAGTTGCGAGTTGCGAGTTGCGAGTTGCGAGTTGCGAAGAAATCTTAAATTTTCGTTTTGCCCCATCAAGTAATACCTGGTGGTTTTAACTCGAAACTCGGTACTCGAAACTGTCTTACCCCCAAAATCGCTGGTAAGCCACAACCACCCAAACAATGGATAACAACAACAAACTGGTGAACACCAAAGCAGAGCCAATATCCTTTGCTCTACCGGATAACACATGGCGTTCCGTTCCGGTGCGATCCACAACCGCTTCTAATGCAGAGTTGGCAAGTTCGGCCATCAGCACCCAAAAAACACTGGCAATCAGTAATATCAATTCAATATGCGTTTGCGCTAACCAAAACGACGTCGGGATCAAAATGGCTGCCAATAAAACTTCCTGACGAAACGCAGCCTCAAATCGCCAGGCAGCTTTAAATCCTTTCATGGAATAAAAAAAGGCATCGTAAATACGTGCAACACCGGTTTTACCTGGCTTTGACATACTTTCCCCCAAAAGTGGCTCTTGTCGATAGCGCTTGTCATGAATTATTCAAAAAGCTGTCACCTAAATGACACGCCCTTAGCACAAAGTTATTTGTGACGACTCATTCAGTGATAACTGAGAGTAAAGTGCAAATTATGAATACATTTTTCGAAAGAATCCACACTATCGATACTCAAGCTTTCCTCTGGATCAATTTAAAGCAAGGGTGCCATTATCGAAAGCTCATTCGAAATATTTCACGCACTGGCGACGGTCCTTTATACGCGGTTGCCTTATTAAGCATTCTGCTAACCGAACCAAAACTTGGTCAGTTATTTTTTACTGCAGCAATAATCGGCTACGCCATCGATGTATTCGTTTATTTGTTAGTAAAAAATGCAATCAAACGCGATCGCCCGCAACAAAAACTCGATGGTTTTGAAGCTTTAATCACACCATCGGATCAATTCAGCTTTCCGTCTGGTCATACTGCCGCCGCGTTTGTTTTTGCGACGATAATATTTCACTTTTATCCGCCTTATGCACTAGCCTTATATATCTGGGCATCTTTGGTAGGCATGTCTCGAATTTTACTGGGTGTTCACTTTCCCGGAGACATTCTTGCAGGAGCGATATTAGGCAGCGTTAGTGCGCTAATAGGTATTCAATTAACCTACCTTGTTTTTTAACTTTTGGAAAATACAACAATGAAATTGCTTTACGGCGTGCAAGGCACAGGTAATGGTCATATTACACGCGCTCGGATCATGGCCAAAGAATTAAAAAACGCCAATATCGATGTGGACTGGATTTTTTCTGGCCGAATCAATAACGATTATTTCGATATGGAATGTTTCGAAAATTACCGTACTTTTCGTGGCCTTACCTTTGCTATCGAAAAAGGTCGCATCAATTTTTTAAAAACTGGCTGGCAATTACGATTCCGACAATTGTGGAAAGATATCAATGCGCTGGATCTGTCCTTTTACGATTTGGTCATCAGCGATTTTGAACCGATTACGGCATGGGCCGCAAGACGTCAACAAAAAGAGTCGCTAGGATTATCACATCAGTGCTCTTTTATTTATGACATTCCGAAAAAAAACAACAACTGGATTTCAGATAAAGTTATGAAGTGGTTTGCGCCAGTCAGTCAACCGATAGGTATTCATTGGCATCACTTTAATCAAACCATTCTGCCTCCCATTATTGATACTGAAAATTTAGAAACCGTTGAGTTAAAAGAAAAACATATTCTGGTTTATTTTCCTTTCCAATCGCTGAAAAAGCTTTTGGAACTGTTTCGCCCTTTTAACAACCATCAGTTTTATATTTATCACGGTATAAACGAACCGATTGACGAAGGTCACATCCACGTTCGACCTTTTTCACGAGAGGGGTTTCAGCGCAACTTACATCGTACATCGGGTGTCATTTGTGGTGCTGGATTCGAATTGCCCAGCGAAGCCATTCAATTAGGTAAAAAATTACTGGTACAACCGGTATTCGGCCAAATGGAACAGGCTTCGAATGCGTTGGCTTTGGAACAGCTCAATCTGGCAACCGTATGCGACGACTTTAATCACGACATTCTCGACAACTGGTTAAAAAATACCGCCGATAAGCGATGGCAGTTTCCAAATACGGCAGCGGAAGTTGTCCAGTGGTTACAACAAGGAAACTTAAACGATGTTGATGCACTGGTGCAAAAACTTTGGTCACAAACGCGAGTACAGTCGATTTACTCGACCGTTTCGACCGCTCACTCAGAATAAAATCATTGACACAAACTTAATTAAACTTGGTGAACATCTATTCCCAAAAGTAAATTTTTACACATCCTTTTTTAAATACAACAGCTAACGTTACTCCGCACCAATAAACTGCAGTATTGTTGCCTTTTGTGGATGCTCGCTAAGCCACTGTTTGATATTTATCGCTTTAGCCGTATCATCATTACCAATGACTTTTCTTAAACGCTCAATTTTCATTGATTCTATTTTATCGGAGCGAACTTTACGCTGCCATTGCTCAGTAAATACTTTCGGTAACTTGTGCGCTAATTCCAGTGACTTTAATAACTGCCATTCACCACTATCGAGCCAAGCTTCATCACAACTGCTGCACAAGTCGATTCGATTATTCACTTCACCAGAAACAAAATATTTAGGCATCAATCGGCTACACTTTGGACAGCACAAAGCGGTTTTTGTATCGGTATCTTCGATGACATCAGAATTAAACTCTTGTAAGGTGAAATCTAATGGGTTTCTTTCAATCCAATCGCGATAGTACAATAACGACAAGAAAGAACCGTCGCATTTAGGACAGCTCATTGCAGGAAGGCTTTCGTCAATTTTCGTAGGTTTCAACGTTGAGCTTTTACACTTTGGGCAATACATTATCGACCTCCTAGTTTTTCAACCTCATACGATTTACATTAATTTTCAAAATTGGAAATAGTTTTGTCAATCCAGTCATTGTAAGCTGATACTCTCACAAATACCGCAGTCGAATTATATTTACCACCAACAAAGTCTTTTAAATCGCCTTTATAATCCGTCCTACTTGACAAACCAATTAATTGAGTCGCCTCATTTCAACTTCTCCACTTCCATAGTATCAGCTTTTGAACTTAAGATATTTTACGGGGTTTGCTACTTTTTCGTACTCTTCTTATTTTGTTGATCAGCTGTGGGTTTAATAACCCATTCATTCATTTGGTCAAATACATCACTGGGATAGTTATCGATATCATTTGTCGCAACAAACACAAAGATATCGACGTCTGGATAATATTTAAAATCTGCAAATGAATAGCCATTAGACCCGTTATGAGTCACCAGTTTGTCACCGCTATTACTGGATGTAATCGCCCATCCGTATCCGTAATGAGAGGTTTTGCCTTCTTTAACATAAGCACTATGAACTGAATTCCATGAAGCACGACTTAAAATGGATTTGGATCGAAGCGTTAAATACCAGCGATGCATATCGGAAACAGTGGACATAAAGCCACCAGCCCCCTCCATCCACCGTTCACCAGGCTGTTCCTAAAGATGACTCAGCGAATGCCCAGCACTTTCACTTTTTGCAGTAATTGAAAAAGTTCTCTGAAAAAAGTTAGGGTCTGCTCCATAATTAACGGCCAGTTGTTCAGGTTCATACACAGGTATACGATAACCGGTATTAACCATTCCCGACGGTTTTAGGAGAGCTTCATTGACGTATTGCTCCCAATTTTTTCCGGTAACTCGCTCTATGATTCTTGCTAATAAACTATATCCAACATTTGAATATTGATATTTTTCACCTGGTTTCGACTGAAGAGCTTCTTCAAACGCAAGAGCAGACAATTTCGCATAAGGAACAATGTCATAAAGACCATATCCAGACAGGTTTGCGGGCAGTCCCGATTTATGTGTCAGAAGTTGATGTATGGTAATTTTTTGTTTATCGTCTGGCACGTTATCAAAAAAGGAGCGCAAAGGTTCCTGTACGAGTAGCTTTCCCTCTTCAGACAACTTCATTATCGACGTAGCCACAAATTGCTTTGTAATTGAGCCAATATAAAAAACAGTTTGTTCATTAAAAGCGATTCCTTTTTCTCTATTGGAAAAACCAAAATATTTGGAGTATATAATTTCCTCTCCATGAGCGACTAAAGCTGTTCCCGAAAAGTTTTTTTCTTCTAGTTCGCTAGAAATTGCGCTGAATTCAGTGCCTGCCTTTATTTAAACCGTAAGTATAAGTACAAAAATTAGAAACAGTGGTTTGTTTAATTTCACCTGTTAATCACCTCAGTCATAACTGACTTTTTACAATTCGATATTTAAGAATCAACGTCAACAGAACTTAAATCTCTACACAATTTAACGTATTTAATTAACCTTGATTATAGAGAATTCCATACATAACGGTTGTAGCCAGATCATCTCAGTGCCTCATTTGGGGAATTTTGTTAAGCGCATTTCCTCATTTCGGAAACAGACTCAAAAAATAACCCTAAAGTTAAACGAGTTTCGTTTTAAACGTTTGTCGCGGCGATTAGTCTCAAAATTCCAGCAAATACTGCTCTCCTCTGCTTTTCAAGTTAGCATTGAAGCTTTCTTGATGTAAAGAAACTGAACCGCTTTTGAACTCGAATTTAGGGCACGACTCTTGCCTTTATAATTCCACCAAATATTTCAGTTAAATAGAGTTGGATGATAAATGAACATATTGAACGTAAAAGCCATATTAATAGCATTACTTAGCATTGGTACTCAGGTATTTGCAGATTTTAAAGACAGCCGAGTGCTACCCGAACACCTTGCTACCAAATACGTATTACCTTTGATCGATGCGATTAACAGCGGAGAAGAGAAATCGATTGAGAAATTTGTAAAGGGCAACTTTAGTAAAACACTCTTGGAGCAGTATTCAATCACCGATCACGTCGCTTACCTGGCAAGAATTAAGCCTCAATACGGAAAGCTTAAGCTCTACTCCTCTCGCGATTACAATGATCCTCTTCCAAAAACAGAAATGGTGATTATTATACAAGCAGAGCGAACCGAGTCTTGGCAAGGCATTACCCTCTGGGTAGACGAAAAAGCACCTCACAAAATCGTAGGACTCGACTTTTCCGGCGCTCGAGCACCAATTGAAATGGCAGAGACCAGCCCACTGAATGAAAAATCATTTGAAGAACAACTCAACGGCTATATACAACGTATGGCGGATAAAGATGTTTTTTCTGGTGCTGTATTGGTCGCCAAAAATGAAAAGTTGCTGTACCAGTCAGCCGTAGGATTAGCCAGTAAGCGGTTTAACGTTTCTAATCGATTGGATACTAAGTTTAACTTGGGCTCCATGAATAAAATGTTTACGTCGCTGAGTATTTTACAATTGGTTGAACAAGGAAAACTTAAATTAGACGACAAGCTGGATCAATACATTGGCGAAACTTGGCTACCGAAAGAGATTTCTAAACGCATAGAAATTCAACACTTGCTGACGCACTCATCTGGTTTAGGCAGCTACTTTAACGAGCTATTTTTCGACAGCTCCAAGTTACGTTTTCGAAACCTCGACGATTTTAAACCTCTGGTGCGACAATCAGTTTTGGAGTTTGAGCCTGGTACAAAAAGTCGCTACAGCAACACTGGCATGCTGCTGTTAGGGGCGGTTATAGAAAGTGTGAGTGGTGAAAGCTACTTCAACTACATTCAAAAACACATTTACCAACCTTCTGGGATGAGCAGTTCTGGAAGTTTCGAAATGGATCAACCGGAACCCAATTTGGCCATTGGCTACACGAAAGATGAGCAAGCAAAAACCGGTTGGCGTAATAATTATTTTACTCACGTGATTAAAGGCGGACCAGCGGGCGGTGGCTTTTCTACTGTGGGTGATTTACATCGCTTTTCACTGGCGTTAGTCAATAATCGATTACTTAATGAGAACTTAAAGAATGAGGCATTAACTTCGAAACCAGAGTGGCACTCCCCTTACTATGGTTATGGCTTTGGTGTTTTTGATACCGGCGATGATGTGATCATTGGTCACAGCGGTGGAACCGAAGGTATTAGCTCTAATCTCGATGTGTATTTAAAAAGCGGATATATCGTGGTGGTACTTTCAAATTACAGTGAAGGTTCCCAACCCATTGTTGCTAAAATTCGGGATTTGTTAAAACGCTTACAGTAGAGCGATTAACCTCTTTATTTTAATCAAAACATTGAGCGGTGTTACTTCTGTAATAGCCGCTCTCTACAACCGTCTTTCTAAATCTTAAATTTGTTATAAAAAAGTTTTCGTCGGTTTATCGCAGCTCCCGTTTCAAAATTTTTCCAGTGGCCGTCATTGGCAGTGAGTCTACAACCTCAACAATATGTGGGTACTTATAACTCGCCATTTTCGACTCGCACCAACTTTTAATATCTTCCTCGGAAGTTTCCTGTTCCGGTTTTAACATCACCACGGCTTTTATTTCTTCGCCTAATGTATCGTGAGGCACACCAACCACTGCAACTTGTGCTATGGCCGGGTGCGTCATCATCACCTCTTCAATTTCACGAGGGTACACATTAAAGCCACCGCGTATGATCATATCTTTTAGACGATCAACTATGTATAGATTACCGTCTTCATCTTGCTTACCAATATCACCGCTGTGAAACCAGCCATCAATGATCGCATCGTCCGTCGCATCGGGACGATTGTAATACCCTTTCATAATATTATGCCCACGGATAACCACCTCACCTTCTTCTCCGGTTTTACAAAAGTTACCTTCTCCATTCATAATACGAATATCAGTGCCATAAGCCGGTTGGCCTACACTGCCTACCTTACGAGGTCTGTCGAGATAATTGAACGAAGCTACCGGTGAAGATTCTGACAAACCGTACCCCTCCAAAATTGCAATATCAAATTTTTGTTCGAACTTCTCCATCACGGAAACCGGCATGGATGCACCACCAGAAACACCCAACCTGAGATTATTTTTAATCGACGTTAAGTCGAACTGCTCTGCTTCTGGATATTGAAGTAAACCTATGTACATCGTAGGTACACCAGCAAAAACAGTGACCTTATGTTCGACCAATGCCGTAAATACAGCTTTAGGCTCAAACCGAGGAAGCAGCACCATTGTCGCTCCCACTAGTACCGAGCTGTTCATTTGCACCACCTGACCGAAAGAGTGAAACAAAGGCAATGTGAGCAATTGCGTGTCGTTCGATGTGAGATTCATTAGCGACTGGCTGATCATCGTATTCATCTCAAGATTACAATGCGTTAACTCCGCACCTTTAGGATGACCGGTAGTACCAGAAGTGTATAGAATCACCGCCGTATCATTTTCGTTTCGGGCAATGGCTGTGGCTTCCGTTGACTGCTCCTGCATAAGAGAAGTAAGCGTCTGACAATCTTCAATACTGGCTGGTGCCGCTGGATCCGCCATAATGAGATAAAACTGCTCGCAACTTTCTACATCGTAATACGCTTGATACCCCATTTCGCCCATAGGAATGTCGGGTGTTCCCTGAAAGCATAAGTAAGCTTTCGCGTCGGAATCTTTTAAGTGATAAGCAATTTCATCCTTTTTTAAGAGAATGTTAATTGGCACCACTACCGCACCGGCTTTTAATATGCCGTAATACACGATGGGAAAATAAGGAAGATTGGGGCAGGTCAAAGCCACATGATCTCCCGGCTCAATACCTTTAGCGATTAAACCATTAGCCACCTGGTTTGCCATGGCGTTAAGCTGTGCGTAAGTCAATTTTTTATCGGCAAATACAATGGCCGTTTGGTCGGGAAATATTTTCGCGGTGCGTTCGAGGTTGGTGGCTAGGTTGAGCATCGGCTAATCCTTCGATGTAATGACTCGTTGAAGAATAGATTAGCCAATTTTTGGAATTATTCAATTTAAATACGATACGAGTGCTAGTATTCAACTTAATTTTATGAAAGCCAACTTTTCGGACATAAATATTCAATCTTACTTTGAGAAGATGCAGATTGAACTAGCATATCAATAAATCCAAATAAACTTTTTTCGCTTCCAACAAAATTAAAAGCGCCCATATCAGAATGAAGTAAGTAAAAAGAGTCGTTAGTAGGCTTTTTGTTAACCGAATTCATAAATTTACTTTTCTTTGAGCTAAATAAATTATCAATTGAAGAAATTAAAACCGTGTTTTCAATTAACTTATTAATATCAATTTTACTTGGATTTAATTCAAGTAAAATTGTACCTGGATACTCTCTACTTCCTTTTTTCAATAAAGCACTATTTGGCACTCTGGGCTCAAACCAAAAAGGTTCCATAAGTTTATCTAAGACTATCTCCTTACTTAAATACCAATCTTCACCAGCACTTCTTACATATTTACTGAGCTTTTTTGACCATATTGGTCTTCTTGTTTTTCTAACGTTTTCCAACCAACTTTCTTCATATTCCAAAATACTAATGTTACTTGAAGCTCTAATTAAAGGCTTAAATAGTTCTTCAAATACAAACGAACCATTACACCAATTTTCGCCATCAAAATAACAGTCGAATTTAAGGCTTACATTACCGTAAGCCTTTGCAAACTCCTTTAACTTTTTTGCATAAGTGAGTTGGTGAGCTACTTTCATTAACCGCCTCCAAAGATGCGTTTTAACTGTGGAGTTAATGGAGTGTAGCCTTTTACTTTTGTACATGCAGCATCAAAAGCTCGCGTAGTATTTAGCAATAACCTTATCGCTCTCTTTTTATCTTTTGGATCGAGGCCAGAGAATTGCTTTCCTGTCCGAACAGGAACACCGTTTACACGATGTAGTATATAAACGAGTGAATGTAATCTCCTGTGTAAAACATCAGCAATCATTACCAAGTGCTGATCGGGGTCTCCTCCTAAATACTTAGGATGGGTGTGATGTCCATGAGATGTGCGTTTAATGTAATCAGATATACTGTCACCCGTACGGCACAAAGTTCTTCGAATCGCATTATAAGTGTTATAAGCTCGTTTCGCCGAAGCCTGACTACGGTAGGCAACTTGGAAGTGACTGAAAGATATATTCACAAACCCACCTCCAAATCCAAATCCAATAAATAGTCCCGATGGATCTGTATTGTTAACCGGGTTATTTTCAGCATATGAATAATCATTTAAACATTGAGGGCGTTTCGGGCATCCCGGAAACTCATCTTGTCGATTAAATCGTCCAATTCCAACATCATAATATCTCGCTCTTAAATAATAACGAGCTAAACCATCATCAAACTGCTCTCCAGCATACAAATAACTGTTATTCGTTGTGCCAGATTGTGAAAGTAACTGACCAAATGCATCATAAGTATAACTGTCAGTTTGAGCTCCGTTAATATCGGTTAAACCACGAGTAGTCCCTAACCCATCATACATAAAGTAATAAGATTGCCCTGTAACAGATTGACTGATTAAGTCATCACCGTATACGTAGCTCTTATTAACACCGCTCACACCATCGGTTTCTGCAAGCACTTGTGAAAACGGTCGATTGAGGTCCAACAGATACTCAGCAGTAATCCCAGCAGAGCTTTGCCCAATACGGAAACCTTGCGGGTTATATTGGTAGTTAAAAACTTGAGTGCCACTATCAAACGTCGCTATTCTACTTTTACCATTGTATGTAAAAGTTTTAACAGACGAGCCATCGGTTTCGGTCAGCGTATTACCATTGGCATCGTAGGTATAAGTAATTGAGCCATTAGTAAGTACACGATCGTTATCGTCGTAAGTAAACGTTTTACGAACACCGTTAACCGTTTCTGCCGTGCGATTACCAACTGCATCGTATTCGAAAACTGTCGTGCGATTTCCATTTACCGAGTCGGTTATGATTTCCTGAGTTAAGCGATTTAACGAATCGTAGGTGTAAGCAGAAGTACGACCATTGTGTTCAACAATTTGAGTACGAGTTCCATTTGCATCCAAAGTATAAGTGAAAGACTGCAATACATTAGCAGCTACGTCAGTATGGGTTAACAAAGTTAGCCGATTTAAACTGTCATAACTGTAGTTATGAGATACACCACTCGGATAAGTTACAGAAGCGCGATTGCCGACAGCGTCATAACTGTAAGTCGTAACGTTATTGTTACTATCGGTTACTGAGGCCAATCGATTGAGCACATCGTAAGTATAACTTTCCGTTGAACTAGTACCGAAAATAACTTTTGTTAATTGTGTTTTATTTCCGGCAGTATCGTATTGATACTCCAGTCGGTTTCCATTCGGCTTGGTTTCGCGTGTCAACCGATCCATCGAATCGTATTGATAGCTCCAAGACTCGGTACCTCGCGTACTGGTCAGTCGGTTACCCACTGCATCATAAGAGAAAGTTTCAATAACACCGTCTTTACTATACGTAACTTGTATTAACTGATTGTTAACATCGTAAGTATAGGTTTTAGCATCACCATTAAAATCAATATGCGCCGTTTGGTTACCCACTGCGTCATAAACGAAAGTTTCGGTTTGACCAAGCGGTAATTCGCGAGAAAGTTGACGTCCACCATTGTCATAGGTCCACAGTGTAACGCGTCCTAATGCGTCGGTTTGCGATACCTTATTGTTTTGTTCGTCGTAATCGTAAACCGTCTCTTGATTTAACGCGTCAATGACTTTGGTCAGGTTTCCGTTACCGTCATACTCAAACTGAGTAATGCGACCGGCTTGATCGGTTTCGCTGATTTTACGTCCTCGAATGTCGTAAGCTATTGTAGTGCGTGTTCCATCCGGATAAACCGTGTCGGTTAATCGGCCATTGAGATCATAAACGTATTGGAAAGTATTACCACGTGCATCGGTCATACTGACACGATTTCCGCGACTGTTATAGGTAAATTGCGTTACATTACCTAGCGCATCCGTTACCGCGGTTTGACGCCCCAGTGCATCGAGTGTGTAAGTTGTTCGGTTACCACGTTGATCAACTCTAGCCACTAAACGACCGGCAGCATCATACTCATTGGTCGTCGTGGTCGCATCCGGATAGGTTGTGCTCACTAAACGATTGGCCGCATCGTAAGTGTAAGTGGTCACACGACCTAAACGATCCGTTTCTTTAACCACGTTATTCGCTAAATCATACTCTTTCGACTCCGATGTTCCATCGGGATAATTAGTTCGGGTTAAATTACCACGATTGTCATATACGTATTCGGTCCGTCTTCCTAACTCATCTATGTAAGCCGATTGTTTGTCGAATACGTTATACTCAGAGCGAGTGACATTACCAAGAGGATCAGTCGTTTGAATCACACGTCCTTTCTCATCGTATACATAACTTGTCGTTAACGTTTGCTCAACACCACTTTCATCGGTACGCGTTGTGGTTTCGGTTAACTTGCGTCCCATGGTGTCGTAGGTGTAAGTGGTTTGGACACCGTTTGCGTCGGTTTTCGATGTTAAGTTTTCACCGGTATACCCAAGTACCAGTTGGTTACCCAAACTATCGGTTAATTGAGAAAGCTCTTGAGTAAACCAATGATATCCCATGGACGTTTGCACACCCATGGCATCGGTAGAAGTCAGCAATTGTCCTTGCGCGTTGTAGGAATTGCTTAAGATCAAGTTACCATCAGCATCATGCTCAGTTAACTGCTTGTTCAAACTATTAAATGTACGAGTAGTGACTTGCCCTAATGCATTGGTTTCAGTCAACTTGTTACGACGCGCATCGTAAGTCCAACTGGTGGTATTACCTAATGCATCGGTTTCTGACAACACATTTTGATTTGCATCGTAAGTACGTGTAGTTGTTTCACCGACACCATTGGTTTCGCTGATTACATTACCTCGATCATCGTAAACATAAACCAGGGTATTACCTCGTAAGTCACGCACCACTTCACGACGATTTTCCAAATCGTGAGTGAACTCCATACGATTGCCGTCGGGATCAATTTGTGCGATCAAGCGTCCCGCATCGTCATATTCATTACGAGTAACACGAACACCAAGCGGATTAATAATATCGAGTAATCCATGCGAGTTGTTGTAAGTAAAAGTCGTCGCTTCATCAAGCTCATCACGATGAGTTGTCAGGTTTCCATTCTCATCATATTCGTAGTGAATTTCGTTACCGTCGGGTAAAACAATACCTGTGATATTGCCATCCACATCGCGAACAAAAGTAATTCCTTTACCGCCGCTGTGTGTGACACCATCTCGTGTAAAAGTTAATGAATGCCCTGTGGGTTCTGTTACTTTACGAACATTAAAGCCTTGATCCAGATCGTAAATGTAACCGTCTGCCGTTGTTAATTGATAAGAGTCAGGATCCACCGGATTACCAGGATCACCCAGGTCAATCAAATCCCCTCCGGCAATTCGCAATAAACCATAAGAATTTTGCGTAAGCGTCGAAGTTGTACCTGGTAAGGCTTCAAATGCAATTGTAACGTCAATTGCCGGTACAATTTGCTGACAATGCGGATTAGCTAGCGCTTTAAATTTCTCAACACGACCATCCGGTAAGGTGATGGTAACAATCGGATCTCCATTTGGTTCTACACACCAGCGACTGAAGAAGCCTTCGCGATATTCGTTCAGTGCCCAACCTAAACCAATGGTCCGTGACTCGTGAATGCGCACATTTTGATAGTCCACACTCCATCCATAGCCAAAGTCGAGGTTTTTATGTTTTTGTCGCGTATCGTAAGTACGCGTAACAATAATAGGAATACCGGAAACCGGAATGTTGACGTCTTCGAAAGTGATGGAGAAGTTACCTACTTTCATATCACCTTCAACGGCAACCACAGCGTTCGACTGTGTGGTTAATCCGTTAACATCAGTGGCTTCAAGAATAACGGCATACTGTCCATTTTGCAGCACTGTTGGATCGAATGTACCTATAACTTGATCCGTTACATTCGTTGTCCCTTCAGAAATTACAACAAACTCAGTTGGTGCGCTGCCACTTTCTTTATACACCAAGCGCCAGCTTGCCATATTGTCATCGAAAATGGTTGCGATCACATCGGTAGGTTCAGTGACAACGCCATCAATCAACGGTTGTGCAATCGAAACCACAGGTGCCGTTGTATCCGCAGGAATACTAACGCTAAAGAAACCACTTTCGACAACCGTATTGGATTGATCAGTAACCGTAGCAACAACTTGATGCACGCCAGCACCTGCTGTAGTAAAGGTGATCTGATTATTCGCATCGAGTGACTGCAGGTTGCCATCGATGGTTAACTCAATATTTGTAGCACCATCATTATTTACCGGTTGTACCGTGATTGTGACACTTTCACCTTCGTCAACAAACTGCGGTGTAATTTGCAAATTGACTGCCAGCTCTGGAACGTTATCTGTAACACTGATGTTCCAACCTTGTTCAACATAACCTAATGCATCAGCCACTCGCACGCGAACGGTTACGGTATCATCTGTTGCAGGCGTCCATTCAATTAATCCGTCTCCTGTGATGCTCATGCCTTGAGGCGCTTGTTCTAATGAATAAGTTAACGCATCGCCATCTGCATCAACAGCAGTCACTTGATAAGAATAAAGCTCGCCAACTTGAGCAGCGAATGTCGGCTGACTTTGAATTTCTGGTAACGTATTACTGCTGGTACCATCAGAAACCGTCACAGAATAAGATTGCGTTGCTTCGCCACCGCGACCATCATTCACAACAATCGTTACAGAATGCGTTCCGTTTTGCGTGTTATCTGGTGTCCATTGGATTGCTCCCGTTGCGGAATCAATCGTCATGCCAGTAGGCGCTGCGTCGAGTATGAAGCTTAAGGCATCACCATCTGCATCGGTGGCAACAACGTTATAAAGATAAGCTTGATCGACAATGGCATTGGATTGCGGTGTCGAAGTGATTTGTGGTGGTGTATTAACAACAACGACCGCGTTAACCGTAACACCAAAAGTTTGTTCACTGTAGGCACCGTATTCATCGGTGGCTCGCACGCTAATCGTATGATCGCCGATATCAGCATCACTGGTTTGCCACTGCAATAGACCGCTTGCATTATCCACAGCAATCGACACGGGACCATTCACTAACGAATAATCGATTGCATCACCATCCGCATCGTTCGCCATTATTTGATAGCTGTATAAGTTCCCCGCATCAACACTTACATTAGGCGTGGAGGTAATCACCGGTGCTTCGTTGGTACGTACAACGAGATTATACGTTTGCTGTGCGGATAAGCCGGGCTCATCCGTCGCGGTAACGGTGATTTCGTGTGTGCCGAAATCAGCTTGTGTTGGCTGCCAGGATATTTCACCCGAAAATGGATGAATGCTCATTCCCGCAGGTGCACTGGTCAGTGAATAACGAATCAAATCGCCATTGGGATCATTTGCAGTAACTTGATAACGATACGCTTGATCTTGCCCAGCAACAGTTGGCGCAGTTGAAGTGATCACCGGAGCCTGATTTTCGCCACCGGAAACATTCACTCGCACAGAAACGGTAGTTGCGGCGCCGGCCGTATCGAAAACACGCACTTGCAGTGTATGCAAGCCTTGCTGTCCTGATTGCGGTGTCCAACTTAATAGTCCGGAATAAGAATCGACAGAGACACCGTATGGACCGTTATAGATATAATACTCTAAGTTTTGATCTCGATTATCATCTTCAGCGATCACTTGGTACTGAAATAATTGCCCTACGGTTGCTGTTTGATTAGAAGGATTCGTTCCTCGAGGATTTAAGGAGCGTTCTATTACTCCAAGCGACCAAAATTCGGTATCGGATAAATTATCGTGATCGGTAACGGTTACCAGTAATGATTCGGCCGTAGCAATATTATTGCTGGTTCGACATTCGGCTACTCCCGTTGGTGGCGTTACAATCGCATACAGTCGATCACCAAGTAATTGATAATCACTGACATCAAAGTTAATGTTAGAACTGCTTTGCCCAATTCCGATTTCATTAAGTAACGTTTCGCCAATTTTATTGGCAGAGTCTGTATGATCGTTTCGGAAAAACTCAAGCACGCTACCAGCAGGAACGACTTCCGTTCCACGATTTGACAATACCGCATTAATTCGCCATTGCGATCCGGTTGGATAAGCCTTTACGTAATTAATACTTAAATCAGCCAATCGACCCGAAGTTTGCGGACTGGACGCAACACCGCTGTTATGACCTTGCAAAGAAGATACATTTTGCGCCAGCGTTAAATCCGCATTGACATCATTCAGCGATTGATTAAGGTACGCGTAGTTTTTATTAACGCTCAAATCAATTGCGTTGGGTAATTCAAAAACACTCACGTAACTTGTGGAACCCGCCAGTAATTCACCTTGTCCATCATTGTCCAAATCCACAAACACCGGTGCCGACTGAAGTGTTTGTCCGGGTGTGACATAATGGATCTGCTTACTTAACTTACCGGTAATTCCATTGTAAATTTCGATAAAGTTTGAGCGGTATCGTAAAATATCAAGCTCACCATCGGCATCAATATCAAATACATTTGCACCGACAAACGACGCTGGCGAACCGTTACTCCAAATTTGATTGCCGCCCGCATCATAAAGCGCATTACCAGAGGGTGAATAGATTTCCGGAGTACCATCATTGTTAAAGTCTGCAACAATCACTTTGCCAATTCGGTGAGTGTTGATGTCCCAGATCAGACTGCCATCATGATCGATTAGCTTTAAAGAATAACCACGATTACTTCGCTCATTAACAACCAACTCCAACTCTGGATCCGAATCAAAATTGGCTGCCGCAAAATAACTGTATCGAGTAACACGTGAAGTATTGGCAGGAATTTCAAAAATTAAATTGCCTTGTGAATCGCGTACCTGATTGTAATAAATAACTTCTTTCAATCCATCGCCATTTAAGTCAACGGCGTATGACATACCATAAGGCGCTTGATTGAACGTTTGTGAAGCCAATGGAAACTGCCATAACAAGTTACCATTCGCGTCAAACACCGATGGGCCAAACAACAACTCCGGTGTTCCATCGTTATTGATATCAGCAGGATAAACGGCATTGTAATTGTAGCCTCCATCCGTAACTTGTTCTGTACTGGTCCATCGAGTTGTTCCATCGGAGTTAAGTGCAACCAGCTGTCGAGTAGTCTCATCAATAAATACAAATTCAGCGGTTGAATCACCGTCCAGATTCACTAACGCTGGATAGTTACTGCGATGTGCATTCACATTAGTACGTCGCCACAACTCTTTACCATGGGTCGCATCAAGCGCAATGACATAACGATTGCTGTTAACACCGATTATGTATTTTCGGTCATTATTATCGAGCTGACCGTCTGCATTCGAGTCAAATAAAGGGCCAACTAAAGGCGAAACAATTCGAGCTCCAAGACTGTGCCACTTAGTCACCAACCGTAAATTGTCGAAGGCGGTATTTTCGGCATAACATTGCGAGTCGAAGTGGGGTAAGGTGCCAGGCACTTCCGTATTGGCCGGCCAACGAAATTGTGCGGAATCCGGATCTAATGTCGAGCCTACAGGGCCTGCTTCCATTTCCCAAGTTTGACCGTCGACTATGTTCAGATCCGACGCGCTTAATCTGCGATTGTAATTACGGCCTAACTCACCGTGAGGCAGGTTTTGTTGATTGATTACGGGTGCCGTTGGCGCTTGATCGCCAATGATAATGTACGACTGAATATCGTAATTACCGTTTTGATCGTGAACTTGAAGAATCACCTGTTCGCGTTGACCGCGATAATTGGCCGGTACTTCCCAGGTAACCACACCTGTGTTGGCATCAATCGCCAAACCTTCTGGTCCTGCAAATAATCGATAGCCTAGCGTTGCAGAAGGATCGCCATCCACTTGGGTTTGATAAAGGTAACTGGTTTCCTGTATGGCACGTATCACCGGATCGGAAACAAAGTGTGGCGCCAGATAAGATCCGTTCACCAATACATCGAATGATTGCGAATCACTCAACCCGCCTAAATCGGTAACGCGAACACTAACCGAATGATTACCCAGTTGATCAACGGTGGGACGGAAGTTTATCCAACCGCTGATAGAATCTATTGTCATTCCCAAAGGCGCAGAAACCAACTCATAACGTAAGCCGTCGCCTCGGTCGGGATCTTGCGCCTGAACACGATAAGAAAACAAAGCGCCAACCGATGCAACGGTTCCAGAAATGGGTTCCATTTGTGGCGCCTGATTAACATCGATTACTGAAATGGCAAACTGCTGCTGATCGGTTAGCCCTCCTTCATCGATTACTTGCGCATTAAATACGGCCGCCGAAAGCGCATTATTATCGGCAACACATTCGACGATCTGTGAATCATCAATAAAAGCAGAGGCTGATAATGTTTGGTTAATGGGTTGCGTTAATGCTTGAGTTAAGGTAACGGCTTCACCGGTTGCTAATGCAGGAACCGTGAAGTTGGCAATGGTTGTCGTCCCATCATTCACAGTAACAGATACCGCTGAATCAATAGCAATCAATCCTCGATTTTTTACCGTAACTGACAGTTGTCCTTCAATGACAGAAACATCAGCAACCACGACATCGGCTTGAGGTATCGCTTCAAATTGTCGCTTAATTTCCTGAACTTTTATGTCGATAAATGCGTCAGAGAAGCTCAGTGCCGCAACACCACCACTACGTAAAACATTTAAATCCCAAGCGGCTCCACCAAGTTCTAGCGCAAGTTCAATATAATTTTCACGCGTGGTACCGCTGTCAGAAGTTACTACCGTATTTTGACAGGTTGTAAACCCGCCACGTCCATCCGCGACAAAACCGATACCGTTTGGTCCCAAACCTAAAGCGTTAGTACCATCACCGCATTGAAAACGCGCATTCACCACAACGTTTAATATGATGTTGTTGGCAATCAAACTGTCTCTGAGTGACTCATAAGTAATGTTAGGATCGGTGTTGTCTCGATCTTCATCGGTAACAAGAATCATGTTACGCGAAGAGTTTTCACGTAACGGATAACCCAGTGCGAAGTTCAATCCCGCCCATCCGTCTTCGGTGCCGCCACTGGTTCGTAGTTGCGAAGCAGCGTTCACAAACTGCTGCGAACTACCAAATGCAATGCCTTCTCCACCAACATCTACCTGGCGAGGTACGACACGATTATTGCCGTAACCCACCAAACCAAAGTGGTTAATCGATTGCGAATCACCAATATTATTGGAACGCAAATGCGCATCCAATAATGGAATCAGTTCAGCGATCCAGCCGTGCTCACCACTCATAGATCCCGATTCGTCAATCACCACAGTGACATCAGCAACCGGTGTTTGCTCACCATCTATAATTTGCGAAACGGCACAGTAAGCGTTGTCTTGCGTGTTGTGACCGACCCACGATGAGTCAGGCGTCCACTGTAACTCACCACTGTCAGCGTCTATCATTGCCCCATCGGGTGAAGACAAGAGTGAATAGGTTAAGACATCACCCACGTTTGGATCGGAGGCGTCTACGTCATAAAGATAATTGTTTTGTTCTGTCGCAGGTAAACTCGGAATGGTGGTGATCACTGGGGGTCGATTCACCTCCAACACTTCGATCGTAACCGTTGCCACATTAGAGTCCAGCGCGCCGTCGTTTACTTGATAGTCGAATTGATCGCTGCCAACAAAACCAGCGTTGGCAACGTATTGCCACTGATTACTACTGCCACTCAATACACCATTTTGCGGTTGGGTTAGCAGCGTAAACGTTAACGGATCATTTTCGTTATCATTTGCCGATAAGGTGATCGTGACGGGCGTTTGTTCATTGGTTTGCAATTGAATGTTTTGAGCAATTGGCGCTGTATTTTGCGAGGTTACTGTAACGTTAAAACTTTGATTGTCGGTTAATCCACTTGAATCAGTAACCACAACAGTAAACGCATTGCTGCCAATTTGTTGGCTGTTGGGCGTCCAGTTGATCATGCCCGAGCTGCTATCGATCACGGCGCCCGCTGGTGCGGTAGTTAAGCTGTAACTTAATACATCATCTGTATCGGGATCGGTCGCATCAACATCGTAATGATAACCTTCATTTTCTGTTGCGATTAAAACGGGAGTGCTGATGATATTGGGAGGATTCACACCATCGTCGTTCACAGTAATGGTGATGGTGGCCTTGTTGGAGTTGTACATTCCATCCGCGGCGCGAAAAGTAAAACTGTCAATGCCAACAAAATCTGGGTTGGGTGTGTACACTCGTTGATTGCCACCACCGGTGATCGTGCCGTTTTGTGGCGCACTCATCAACGAGTAGGATAAATCATTACCATCGGGATCGGTTGCAAAAAGAGTAATATTAACCGGCTGATTTTCTAAAGTACTGACAGCATCATCTTCGGCTACCGGCGGTTGGTTGCTGGATTTCACCCGTAAAGAAAAATCTTGTTTTGCGAAAAGTCCTGTTGAGTCGGTGACTTTAACCGTAATGTCGTGGTAACCCAACTGAGACTCGATTGGCGTCCAGTTCACTACACCTGAACTGGCATCAATGCTCATTCCTGCTGGTGCTTGCGTTAAGCTGTAAGTCAATACATCGCCAGTATCGGGGTCTTGCGCCAAAATTTCGTATTGAAAGCTTTGTCCTAAATAAACAAGCGTTTCCGGTTCGCTGTAAATAATCGGCGCACCATTACCATCAATCACTTCAATCGAAATGGTTGCTATGTTGGAATTGTATTCGCCATCAGCGGCGACAAAAGTAAAACTGTCACTGCCGGTATAAGCGTTATTAGGCGTATAATAAAGTTGATTCCCCCAACCGCTTAACGAACCGTGTTGGGGTGAAGACATCAAAGAATAAGATAAGTTATTTTGCTCATTGTCCACAGCGACCAATGTAATGGCCAGGGTTTCATGACTCGCCGTTTCGTAAGACGCACTGTAAGCGTAAGGTGGTTGGTTGCTACCGGAACTTGATGGTTCTGTTACATCCAAAGTGACGGTTGCTTCGTTGGAATTATAACTGCCGTCAGCCGCCCGAAAAGTAAAACGGTCGCTGCCTACAAAACCCTCATTTGGGGTGTAATAACGTTTATTACCCGCACCCGTGAGTTTGCCGTGTTGAGGTTGCGAGCGAATACCGTAAGACAAGTCGGTTTGCTCGTTGTCGGTGGCCTGCAAATATAAAACAAACGTTTTGTTATTAGGCAATTGAAAAGTGGCATCGTGAGCTACTGGAGGAGTGTTACTCGACTCAGTGGCCAAAGCGATGGTTTGAACAAACAGAAATAATCCTACGACTAGAAAGCGCGACATAATATTCCCCAAAAATATTGACTGTATGCTTAATCTTTATGCAGGGAATGATTGACTGAAACTAAAAAATCCTTTCAAACTGAATCGAGTCGACTCATCCCTAAAACAAAATTAAATTGTGAGACTATTTGAACTCGCGATTCTATGGCAAAGTAGAGTCGCTTTCAAAGAATTTTAAATAATAAACTCGCTTTGGAATAAACAACGCGTTATTTGTGACCCAGTTAACACCCAATTCCTATAACAATGCACACTTTAGGTGCACTTAATCGCGAAACACTTCCATTGCCTGTACGCTTTTTGCTCATTAATTTCGGTTACCACTTAACTTACGACTCTAAACAAGCACCAATAAATGCATTAACGCTGCGTGCTAGTGCGGAGAGATTATAGCCGCCTTCAAGTAATGCAATCATACGTCCTTGAGAAAATTGATTCGCAATATGGCTTAATTCAGCTCCAAAATATCGAAAGTCATCGTCTTGAAAGTTCAGCTGCGCTAAAGGATCCTCCTGATGCGCATCAAACCCCGCAGATACCAAAACCAGTTGTGGTTGGTAACTTTGCAATTGCGGAATAATTTGTGATTGCCAAAGCGCACGTATTTCCTCACTAGCCGTAAAAACATTTAACGGATAATTTAAAATATTATCGGCCGATGCGGGTACTCCAGAGCCAGGATACAAAGGGTATTGAAACGTTGAAATAAACAAAATGTTTTCGTTTCCCGCGACAATATCTTCCGTACCGTTACCATGATGCACATCAAAGTCGACAATTGCGACTCGTTGTAAATCATAAGTGTGAATTGCATAGAGAGCAGCTATCGCAATACTATTGAACAAGCAAAAACCCATAGCCCGATCATGTTCCGCATGATGGCCCGGCGGCCGAACCGCACAAAAGGCTTTATTATGTACTTGTTGATTAAAAATATGATCCATCGCGGTAATGCCTGCTCCGGTTGCCAGTCGCGCTGCTTGTAACGAATGGGCATTCATTTGTGTATCGGCATCGAGCATGAAGTAACCCTCTTTCGGAGAGCTGTCGAACACTTGCTGTATGTAATCATGATTATGCGCTAACTGCAGCTGTTCCGCCGTTGCGGGCTCGGGTGGCAAATGAATTAATTGCTGCCATAGGCCCGATGCTTTCAATTGACTTTCAATACTGCTAAGCCGCGCCGGGCACTCTGGGTGACCACTACCCATTTCATGTTTTTGGCAAATCGCGTCGGTAAGGTATAGCATAATAGCTTCCTTTTAATTTGGCTCACATTAAACTTTAGTCGATCTCCGAAGTGTTCAGTAGCGAACACTTAATCAAACGCAGTAAATTGATAACTGTTCATTTTCGAACAGATAGTAAATGATCATATTTTAACCTGGCAAGACTAACCTGTTGTTCTTTAAGTTATTTTATCCTTCTCGTTAAATTGGCACGCTTCCTGTAATACACAATGCATTGATAGATCAAAAAATTAAGTTGGGAAGAATCGTGGATCGCCCCTTATCACAGACAAACCGAATCCAGCAAAAAAGAAAGTTTTGGTTACACGCAGTATCAATGCTAATCATCATCGCGATCATTCTTTTTTCAGTGCGCTGGGTATTCACACCACATGTGAGTCGATCAAACATTCGAACCGCAAAAGTGGAACTCGGCGATCTTAAAGCCAGTATCTCTGCCGGAGGCGTAGTCGTTCCCAAATACGAAGAATCCATTAACAGTGAAATCGACAGCCAGATTCTCAGCGTCGCCGTACGACCCGGACAAAGCGTTAACTCAGGCGACCTGTTGCTACAACTCGATCGCCAGGCAGTAGAACTGGCCATTGAACGATTGAACGAACGCATTGCGCTGAAAGATACACAACAAAAAGCCGCCCGCCTAAAACTCGAACAGGCCATAAACAATTTACGAAGCCGCAGTGCGTTGTTAGAAGTCGACCTCGCCAGTCGCAACGCACGCGTCAGTCGATTACAACAACTCACCGAAATTGGCGCCATCTCGCAGCAGGATTTATTAGAAGCTCAACTCAACGTTAAACGAACAAAAATTGAATTGCAGCAAATCGAGCAATCAATCACGGACCAACAAGCCGCAAGCGAAGCTGAAATGACTTCATTAGCATTAGAAAAAGCACTGCTCGAAAAAGACTTGCGAGAACAACAGCGTTTGCTTAATGCAACCCATGTGGTTGCAACCCGCAGTGGTGTAGTAACCTGGGTAAACGATCAAGTCGGCGCTAGTATTACCGCACGTGAGCCCTTGGCAAAAATTGCCGACGCTTCCCAGTTTCGTATCAAAGCGACACTGTCCGACTTTTACGCATCGCAATTAAAGCCAGGAATGCATGCCGAAGTGATTTATCAGGATCATCGTTTAGCCGCACAGCTGGATTCATTAAACCCAACTATCAATAACGGCGTAATGAATCTGTTGTTAACTCTTGAGCAATCCAACAATCCAATACTCGCGAATAACCTGCGCGTCGATGTGCAACTCATTACCTCAACCGCCAATCAGGTGTACACCTTGTCAAAAGGTCCATTTATTAATGGCAGCGGAGTTCATCCGGTGTTTGTGGTTAAAAACGACGTCGCAGTTAAAACGCAAGCAAAATTTGGTTTAAGCGCGGCAGAACACTTTCAGGTAATTTCCGGGCTGGAACCGGGCGATGAAATTATTATTTCCGATGTCAGCGATTATTTGCATTTAGAACAATTCAGCATTCAATAAAGGCGTACCAATGATTACTTTAAAGAACATCAGTAAAACCTATTTAACCGACAAAATCGAAACTCTGGCCTTGTCAGAAATTGATTTGCACATCAACAAGGGTGAGTTCGTTTCCATTATGGGACCATCGGGCTGTGGAAAAAGTACCTTGCTGAATATGATGGGGTTGCTCGATCAACCTTGCGGAGGTCATATTGAATTTAATGGACAAGTGATTACCTCTTATCGTGATAAACACATTGCCAAATTACGAAATAAAAACATTGGCTTTATTTTTCAAAATTTTCATCTGGTTTCGGATTTGCGAGTGATCGATAACGTCGAGTTACCGTTACTTTATCGGAAAATTTCGGCAAAACAAAGACGAGAGCTAGCGCAATCCGCATTAGAAAAAGTCGGTCTGAAAGCGCGACTCGATCATTACCCAACTCAGCTTTCCGGTGGTCAGCAACAACGCGTTGCCATAGCGCGTGCCATTGTTGGTAAACCCGACCTGTTATTGGCAGATGAACCCACCGGGAACCTCGACAGCCATATGGGCGATGAAATCATGCAACTGTTGGAGTCCCTGCATCAAAACGACAACACGACCATTGTTATGGTGACGCACGATGAAGCCATGGCAAAACGGACCGAACGCACCATTCGTGTGTTCGATGGTCAACTGGTTCATTGATTAAGGCAGAATCTACCTATGCTAAACAACTATATTCTAACTGCCTGGAAAGTCTTTCTAAGGCGAAAGTTTTTTACCCTCATTAATTTATTCGGGATAAGCCTGACACTCACTATCATCATGATTGCGGTAACCATACTGTACAGCTTTTTGTATCCTTCGGGCCCGGAAAAGACGAGCGACCAATACCGAGTGATTGAAAAATTAGTTTTAACGAATAAAGAACACTCTCATACAGAGTCCAGTCAGCTTGGCTATAAGTTTATTAAAGACAATATCTTTCGATTGAAAACGCCCGAAAAAATGGCCATTGCTACCAGCAATACCAGGGTAAAAAAATACGAGCAACAACCCGCCATCGAATTTCAAATACGCTACACCGACGCGAACTATTGGGATATTTTGGACTTTCAGTTTATTGAAGGGCGCGCTTTTAATCGAGGTGAATTAGAGTCCGGTCAGTTTGTCGCCGTACTCAATCACTCTTTTGCCAAACAACTTTATCCTGGTCGTTCGCCCATCGGACAATCGATCGAGTTTAATGAGCAACACTACAAGATCATCGGTGTAGTACAAGATGTATCGTTAAACGAATCCATTGCATTTTCGAATGCTTGGTTGCCTTACACCACGCAACCGTCCACCGCCTATCAACAAGAAATCGGTGGAAACTGGCTGGCAATTTTATACCATTCGAACCCGAAAATGCTGAGTCAAATTGAGCAGGAGTATGCCCATTTGCTCGAGCACGATGTCGTACTGCCAAACGACAAAGGTTTAGCTGAAGCCTATGGTGGTGCTTATGGCAAATTGGCCAGTATCTCACGTGAGGTGTTTGCACGAGATCTGGAATACAGCTACGACAGTGGCGTGGAGTGGCTGGTATTGATTTTGATGTTGCTCACTTTACTCTTTATGGCGTTGCCCAGTATCAACTTGATCAACTTGAATGTCAGTCGAATTTACGAACGTGCATCGGAAATTGGCGTACGAAAAGCTTACGGCGCTTCGTCTCATCAACTGGTGGGTCAATTTATCGTGGAAAATTTGTTGCTTACACTTATCGGCGGAATAGTTAGTATGTTACTTAGTGTTTTTTTGCTCGATGTATTGGAGTCCACCGGCTTCATTCCTTATGCTCAATTTGAGTTTAATAGCGGCGTGTTTTTTACCAGTTTATTAATGATTGCCATTTTCAGCTTACTTTCCGGCACTTATCCCGCATTAAAAATGTCGCGGATGAATCCCGTAGTAGCACTTAAAGGAGGTAACTGATCATGCTAAACCATTTGTTGAAACTGATGTGGAAGCGAAAAAAAGCAAACAGTTTGATCATCGTGGAAATCGCCATAGCCTTTGCCGTTCTTTTTGTTCTCGCCGTGATCAGTTTGCGCGCCATTTACCTTTACAATCAACCTCTTGGGTTCGACTATCAAAACATGTGGTGGCTTCTAATTCAAAACCCCGCTCCGTGGGACGAAAGCAAAGACAAGGAAACCGTCAAACAAATTATTAATTCATTAGAACAACTCCCCGAAGTAGATGCCGTGCGACAAATGAAGTTACCAGCCTTCACCAATTGGAGCTGGACCACCTCACGAACGGTCGACGATCAAAAAGTGTATTTCAACAGCAACAGTCTGGGTGACGGTGCAGCCGAAACTTTCAACATGAAACTGCTGCAAGGCCGATGGTTTGGACCTCAGGATTCCGGGCAGAATTATCAAGCGGTAATCGTAAACCAAAAGTTTGTTGATAGGTATTATCCCGGCCAGAATGTGTTAGGAAAAAACATTGCCGAAACCGGTAATAATGAAGAACCTCAAACCGAGCAACGGATTGTTGGGGTATTTGAGGATTTTCGTCAAATGGGTGAATTATCCGAATTGATCCCTTATGTTTTTTTCCGGTACGATTTGGATCAGGATGAAATCCAAAATATGGGCGCGATCCACCTCAAACTTAAGCCGGGCACACCACTCTCGTTTGAACCTAAGTTAAGTAAACGGCTAAAGCAGTTAGCACCACAATGGGATTACTACATACAAAGCTGGGCGCACAGCCGTAAGTCACAACTTTCCACCAATATTCAGCCGATGATTGTGTTTTCAATTGTTGCCTGTTTTTTGCTCGTCATGGTTGCTCTGGGGTTGTTCGGTGTTTTATGGCAAAATGTAACCCGACGTACGCAGGAGATCGGTTTACGCAGAGCACTTGGCGCAACGGCGGCCTCAGTGCATCGTCAGATAATTTCCGAATTAGTCATTATCTGCTTTATGGGCGTGGCAGTGGCGACTGTGATTTTAATACAAGTACCTATGCTAGGTATTTTTCCCGAACTGAGCTGGCCGCTTTTTTTATTCGCTATGTTATTGTCTTTGCTGATAATGTTGCTTCTTGCCATTGGCTGTGCTTACTATCCGGGAAAAATTGCAACCACTTATACACCAGCAACTGCGTTACATTATGAATAATTATTAGAGCGAATCATTTTGACAAGTAAACCCGATCAAACCATTTTAATTGTTGACGACGATCCTTCCGTCACCACATCGCTCGCCCTGTTGTTAAAACAACAGGGATTTCGCTCGTTAAAAGCGGCGAATCCATCTGAAGCGTTAACGTTATTAAATGAACATCCGGTCGATTTGATATTGCAAGACATGAACTTTTCCCGTAACACCAGTGGTGAAGAAGGCATGGCGCTGTTGCAACAGATTAAATCGAATTATCCCGCCGTTCCTGTCATTTTAATCACAGCATGGGGTTCTATTGAACTCGCAGTTAATGGCATGAAATACGGCGCCGCTGATTTTCTGACCAAACCCTGGGACAACCAACAACTCTTACGAATCGTCGAAACTACGCTAGAGCTGAATCAACCCTCATCAAAACAACGCCTGGATCGACAACAGCTTGACAAGAGTTACCAATTTTCCTCCATCATCGGTAATGATCCTAAAGTATTACAAACACTCACAACAATTGCTCGTGTTGCGGCTACCGATGCGTCGGTTTTAATTCTTGGCGAAAGTGGAACGGGTAAGGAACTGATTGCCGATGCCATTCACCAAAACTCAAAACGAAAAGATAATACTTTTGTTAAAGTAAACCTGGGTGGGATGAATGCCGCCTTGTTTGAAAGTGAAATGTTTGGTCACGTAAGAGGTGCCTTTACCGACGCCAAGCAAGATCGTAAAGGTCGTTTTGAACTGGCGGATAACGGCACCATTTTTCTGGATGAAATTGGCGATCTGGATCCGTCTTCTCAAGTAAAACTTTTGCGTGTATTGCAAGATCAAAGTTTTCAGGCCGTTGGCTCCTCGCATACGCGTAAAACGAATGTGCGCGTTGTCTCTGCGACCAATAGAGATCTATCAGCCATGGTTCAAGATGGCAGCTTCAGGGAGGATCTTTTGTATCGATTAAACCTTATCACCCTTGAGTTACCGCCATTAAGAGAAAGACGTGGCGATATTCGCTTATTAATAGAGTATCAATTAAAACGCGTTGAGCAACTTTACGGATTGTCGAATTTAACCATTGATGAAACCACCATTAATTGGCTGGAACAACAACCCTGGCCCGGAAACATTCGAGAGCTCGCACAAACACTTGAACGTTCAGTATTGATGTCAGGCAAACAGCATTTAACGCTCGCACACTTTCAACCACAAGCTTCGGAAAAAACATCCGACGACCACGTTTTCAATTCACAAGAATTACCCATCGGTACCATGACGTTAGAAGAAATGGAAAAACTAATGATTGAAAAAGCACTGGCCGCTTACGACAATAATATTACGCGTGTCGCCAATGCACTGGGCCTCAGTCGCGCAGCACTTTATCGACGTTTGGAAAAATACGGAATTCATGTGTGAGTCTTAAAACCCGGTTAATTTTAATCAGTTGCCTGTTACACCTAGCTTTGTTCGCGGTGGTGATCAGCTTTCATGCGGAGCTCGGCGCTAAATTGCTCTTGTTGGAACTGGTATTAGTCGCCAGCTTTTTTACCTTTATTGGGTTGATACGAAAAAGCTTGCAACCATTGGATTACATCGACACTTTTTCCAGCTTATTGAACGAACAAGAGTTTAATGCGCGCTTTAGCAAGTTAAATCAACCGGAATTGGACCAACTCATAAAGCAATTTAATCAAATGTTACAACGTTTATATCAAGAGCGATTGCAAATTGGAGAACGTCGAGGTGTTTTTGAAAAACTCATGTCTGAATCACCCGTTGGTGTAGTATTGTTAGACTACGATGAACGACTGAACCAGATGAATCCCGCAGCCGAGCAGTTACTATCGGTAAAAATCCAAGAAGTACAAGATCAACCTTTAAAGAAGTTAGAACCGCATAAATTAAAACTGCTTCGAGAAGTTCCAGCCGGAGAACAACAGCTGGTTGTCACTCAAGATGGACACCGCATGAAAATCGGTCATTATCGTATTAACGATCGCGGCTTTCATCGCTCCTTTTTTATGCTGCACGAAATGACTCACGATATTTTGCAATCACAAAAACTGGCTTATGAAAAATTAATTCGATTAATGTCGCACGAAGTGAATAACACCATTGCCAGCACTAACTCACTACTCGAAAGCTGTTTAACATACAAAGAACAAATCGATCAGGAAAATAGAGAAGACTATACCAACGCATTGAATGTGGTTATAGAACGCTCGCAAAAATTGAATCATTTTATGCGTGCGTATGCTGATGTTGTTAAGCTTCCCAAGCCAGTAAAAGCTCGGTTAAACTTAAGCCTGTTGTTACAAAACCTTTGCACGCTTTTTTATGCTGAGTGCAATAAACGGGACATTCAAATCGAGCAAAGTATTGAAGCTGATACCATGATATTAGCCGATGCGCATTTAATTGAACGAGCATTGGTGAATATCCTTAAAAATGCAATGGAAGCGATAGAACACACAGGGGTTATCAAAGTAAACCTTTCATTAGAAAAAGGAGCAATCACGTTGAAAATTTCAGACACCGGCCCTGGAATTGATGACGACGTTAAACCCCATCTCTTCACGCCATTTTTTACGACTAAAGACTCCGGGCAAGGCGTCGGCCTAATGCTCATTCACGAAGTGCTGGTTTTGCATGACTGTCGGTATTCTTTGGCCAATAATGAGAATGGAGTAGGTGCCCTGTTTACTATTGCTTTTGAAAAAATGGAATTGTAAATATCCCAATCGACACGATATTTAATGTTCTAAACCAAAATCTGAGTTGAGTTTTTCCTTTAATTCTTTGTCTAGTAACCGTACCCCTTTACACTACCAATTGTTACCCCTTTACACTGTTAGATTTATTTAAAGTAAGCTGTGTAACGTCTAGAGATCCAACCCTGCTCAAGATTACCGTCAATTTCAACCTCAACTTGAAGCCATGACCGTTCCGAATTATCAATAACTTCGACCAATGTTCCAACCGGTAGAGTTGTAATGATTTGAGATTTCATTCCCGGACTTTCTCTAAAGTTCAGGGTGTTGGCAGTTATAACACGAAATCCTTTTAGAGCAGCACGATCGAAATTTTCATTTGGCCCTTTAACAAAAGCTTTAGCCTCTGACGGCGTGGTTATAGCAACAGCCTCTTTTCTGGCTTCAATTGCATTTGTCATTATATAAGCAGACAGACAACTCAAAAAAACAGGCAGAAAGTAAGTGTGGTATAAGTAAATTAAAATGATCTTTGTTTTTTCCGAGAGAGCATTAAAGTCTGTTACTAATGATATTTCTTCACTTACTTCCGCATCTATTTCGATAAGAGATTCATCAAGAGCTTCTGAAAAAGCCATTTCAGGGGCAAATGCTAAAGCTGAGCTTTCAAAAAACGGCGAGTTTTCCAAGCTGGATAAGGCTTTAAATGATGCGAGATGGTAGTGTTTAGAAATCTGTGTCATTTCAGTAAACTGTTAAAAACAGGAATGACCTATGACTCAAGAATTCGACTTTAATAAAGCATTAGAACAACTTCAATCAGGTAAGGCGCTGACCGGT